>JAYVME010000105.1:0-25977 GCA_043759115.1 Betaproteobacteria bacterium
GCAGCGCGTCGGTCATCGCGGCCAAGAGCAACAGGCTCAGTTGAGCCAGCGACGCGTGGAACGAACTCATCGCCGTCTTGCGGCTGGGCGCGCGCGCCAATTGCCACGCTTTGTGTATGAAATAAGCGCCGCCGATCAGGGCGCCAGCGAAATAGACCAGGCCCGCTCCGAAGAAGACAGGCAGCAGCGAAACGCCGACGAGCGCGAGGGTGCTGGCGAATACGATTTGCGCGGCGCGTGCATTACCGACGACCACCGGCAGCATCGGCACGCCCGCCGCCGCATAGTCGGCACTGTTGGCGATGGCCAGGCTCCAGAAATGAGGCGGTGTCCACAGGAACAGCACCAGCGCGAGCAGGAGCGGCACCACGCCCAGTTCCGGATTCGCCGCGGCGGCGCCTGCGAGCACGGAAAAACTCCCCGCCAGCCCGCCGACGACGATGTTGAGCCAGGTGCGGCGCTTTAGCCAGACGGTATAGACGACGGCGTAGAAAAATGCGCCGAGGAAAACGTACAGTGCGGCGAGTGGATTGGCCGCATACCACGCCGCCGCGACCGATCCCGCAAGCAGGATGACGATCAACGCCAGCCATGCCGGCGAATGGCGCAGTTCACCGGTAGCGAAGGCGCGACCGCGGGTGCGCAGCATCAAGCGGTCGGTTTCGTACTCCACGTACTGATTGAACGCCCCTGCACTCGCGGAGGAAATCAGCACGGCGAGCGCGAGCACCGCGAGCGAGATGCCGCCGGATCCGGCCCCGGGGGTGACGGCGAAGCCGGCCAACGCGGTGATCATGATGACAAAGCCGATGCGCAGCTTGAACAGCCCCAGAACCTTGCGTGCGAGGTGCGTGGCGTCGGTGCTGCGTAGCGTCGTGTCCATGTTTGCCTGCGCTCTATCTGCTTGTCAGGGCGGCGGATGCAATCGGCCGCATCAGCGTCGTCCGGGCCAGCGCATTACCGAGTGCGTCCGCGACGCATCAGCTGAGTCCCCAGACTTGCGACAGATATTTCCAGTTGATGAAGTAATACAGCACGAACGCTACCAGGAACACCATCGCGAGGGCGAACGTGCCCGGCGCGGCGAAGCCGGCCGAACCATGCCCCTGGAGCGCGGCCGTGGAGGGGAAAACCGGAATCGGCACCGTCTTCTCGCTGAGCCCGCCGACGTCCAGTTTCTTGCCCCAGAGCAGTGAGCCGACGGTGATGTAGATATAGAGCGCACCGCCGATAATGGCCACAATACCCGTGATCCCGACCAGACCCATCATCAGGTAGGCCGCGCCGGGAAACTCGTAGGCCAACGGCGAGCCGCCCATGGCCATGTCCCAATGGCGGCGGGAGACGCCCAGGGTTCCCGCACCCATCATTACCACAACGAAGAAATACATCGACAGGCCGAACAGGTAGGGCTGCAGCTTGGCCAGTCCCGGGTTGATCATTTCGCGCTTGAACAATACCGGTATCAGGAAGTAGGTCAACGACATGAATGAAAGCGTGGTGCCGATTACGACGGTGGCATGGAAGTGGCCGGGGACGTAGATGGTGTTGTGGATGAGCATGTTCAGCTGTTCCGTGCCCATCATCACGCCGGAGATGCCGCCGAGGAAACCGAAGCCGATCAGGGAAATGAACATGCCGGAGAACACCGGATTGCCCCACGGCGCTTTGCGCAACCATTCGAACAGGCCTTTGGTGTATCCCTTCTCGCGCTGTGCTACTTCGATCGCGCCGGGAATGGTGAGGCCGTGGATCATCGAAGCCAGCACGGCGAAGTACATGAAGTAGCTGGTATTCACCACTTTCCATTCGGTGCTCAGTCCGGGGTCCGCCAACAGATGATGCGCGCTCGCCAGCTGCAGGAACAGGATATAAAGCAGGAAGGCACCGCGGCTGACGCGTTCGGACATCGGCTTGGCGCCGAAGCAGATGGCGGCGATCGCGTACCAGATCGAAATGTGCGCGGCGACGTTGATCTGCTGCGAGGAGTGGCCGAAGGCCCACCAGATGGTGCGATACACCAGGGGATCCACCTCCTTCACGACTCCGATCGACATGAGGAAGGTGGGGATCAGGATAATCGCGCCGGAGGCAATAGTGAACACGGCGATAATGGCGGCGGTAATCGCACCGAAAGTGACCAGCGGCACCGAGCCCTGGTAGGTTTTCTCGTTCTTGGCCACGACGAGCGTGCCGAAGAAGACGAAGCAGCCGACCAGCGCGCCCACCGCGAACAGGATCAGGCCGAGATAGAACGCCGGTTCCGCCATCATCGGCACGTAAGAGGTCATCATCACGCTCGATTGGCCCTTGAACACCGCGACGTTCGTCGTGACGGAACCAATCAGCATCAGGGCGAACCCCAGCCAGGCGATTCTGGGCGTGGCGAGACGGCATCGCAGCAGGGTGGAAGAACAGAAGTAGAGGACTGCGATCTCGAAAAAGATGATCCAGAAGATCAGCATGTCGATGCCATGGGCGGTCAGCACCATGTAGAAATTGTCTGCTGCGAGCCAGTGCACCGCGGGCCAGCGGGTCAGCACCACGCCCACGGCGAGTATGCCTCCAACCAGCAACCAGACCACTGCCACGACGGCATTGGCCAGCATCAGTTTCTCCGCCTGGGTATCGAACTGCAGCCCGGAGCGCGGGCAGGTGCGGTAGGTAGTCATTGGCGCCTCCCCTTATTTGACGTAGATGCGGCCGGCCATATTGGCATGGCCGATCCCGCAGTATTCGTTGCAGACGATGGAGAACGTTCCCGCCTGGTTCGGCGTCACCTTCACCACATGCTCAAAGCCCGGCACGACCTGGATGTTGATGTTGACGGGTTGCAGCGAAAAGCCGTGGTTGTAGTCCATCGAGGTGAGATGCAGGCGATAGGTCTTGTCCTTCTCGAGTTCCAGGATCGGCCACCAATCCCAGAGACGCGCGATTAGATACACATCGCTGCCCGCGGGCGGACGGACTACCGGGATGTTCTTGTCGGTTTCCGTGCGTACTGTGTATTTGTCCACCACGGCCTGCGTCTTCGCCGCGAACAGCTCGCCGGTGGTCCTGTAGGTCTCGGTCGACAGGTTCTGCTTGCCGTAGATGTGCCAGCCAACCATCATGGCAAACATGATCATGCACCAGATAAAGGCAAGCAGAATCCACGTCCCCTCGACGCGATCCAAAGGCTGTTTCCACCAGAGTCGGTCTGACGGCGGTAGTATTGCGCTCATATTCACACTCCTCGTTCAAAAGACGCGCGATGCATCGGCCGATGGCTATTTGGCAAGGGGAACCGTCAGAATTTCGATGACACCCCAGAGGGTGTAGACCAGCATAGGAATCATGACGCCCAAAAACAGCAGCAGGAAGGGATTGTCCAGAATTTTCTGCATCAGGGGGATGGGTTCTTCGCTTGATTGGCTGTTCATTTTTGCGGTCTCCTGTGTGGGGTGTTGTCTATGGGAAAGGCCAACTGCGCCGATCCGTCCTGATTACGCTGGACTCTACTGAATCACGTTACGGAAAGATTTAACTTGCATCAAAGAATTTGAAACCGCGGCGCGGGAGGCAGTTGCGCCGCGACCGCCGGAGCTTCGTCCGGCCTGAACCACGCGAGTTTGGCGCGCAGCCTGACGACTTCACCGACGATGATGAGCGTCGGCGGCTTGAGCCCGGCCTTCAGTGCCGTCAGCGGCAAGGTGGCGAGCGTGCCGCAGATGACGTGCTGGTCACGCGTCGTTCCCTCTTGCACCACGGCGACCGGCGTGTCCGCCGGCAGGCCATGCACGATGAGTTGCTGACACAATAGGGGCAGGCCGAGCAGTCCCATGTAAACGACCACCGTCTGACGCGGGCGCGCGAGCGCTGTCCAGTCGAGGTTCATGGTCCCGTCCTTGAGGTGACCGGTGACGAATAAGCAGGCCTGCGCGTAATCGCGATGCGTAAGCGGGATGCCGGCGTATGACGCCACACCGGTCGCCGCAGTTATGCCCGGCACGACCTCGAATGGAATACCGTGGCTCGCCAGTGTTTCGAGTTCTTCGCCGCCACGCCCGAAGATGAACGGATCGCCGCCCTTCAAGCGCAGGACGCGCTTGCCGTCGCGCGCGAGCGTGACCATCATCTGGTTGATTTCGCCCTGCGGCAACGTGTGGTTCGAGCGCTCCTTGCCGACGTAGATGCGTTGCGCGGCCGGGTTCACCATGGCGACGATTTCCGGCGCCACCAGATGATCGTGCAGCACGACGTCGGCCAACTGCATCAGATTCCACGCGCGCAGCGTAAGCAGCTCGGGATTGCCGGGGCCGCTGCCGACCAGCCACACGCAACCGCCGCCGGACGTTTGCGCCGTAACGCCATCCGCGGCAACCGCGCTGCGCGCGAACAGGTTCGTGATGCTGCCGCGCTCGCGCGTCGCGCGTGGCGGCCCGGTGTTCTGCTTTGAGTCTGCCGGCGCATCCATGGATTATTGCTCCATCGCTTTGCAATGAACGTCTTGCGCCCGAATCGCCGGCGCCCTTTTGGCAGCCGCGACCGTGGCCCACTGTAACGAGAGAGGTGATTTCAAAGCTTTGATGCAAATCAAGGAATCAGTTGGGCGCGCCGTGGGACGCTAGTGCTGGTTTTCAAAAAAGCCGAAACGGGAATGCGTACGAGTTTAAACAGGAGTGAAATCATGCAAGTGATGCGATCAATTACCATTGCCGCCGCGCTGGTGGCCCTGCCGCTAATGATGGGCGGTGCTTCGGCGCAGGAGAAGCCCAAGCCAAAGCCGCCGGTGAGCGATGCCGAAATCCGCTATCAGGCGGGCGGCTCTCCACTGGGGGATGTGGACATGCACCAGGACTTTAATCCCAAAGCGCCGCCGATGACCAAAGCCGAGTTCGACCGCGCGCGACAGATCTACTTCGAGCGCTGCGCCGGCTGCCACGGTGTGCTGCGCAAGGGCGCGACGGGCAAGCCGCTGACGCCCGACCTCACGCTCGTCAAGGGCACCGAGTATCTGAAGGTTTTCATCGCCTACGGCTCGCCCGCGGGCATGCCGAACTGGCAGACGTCCGGTGAGATGACCGAGAAGGAAGTGGACCTGATGGCGCGCTACATACAGCAGACGCCTCCCACGCCGCCGGAATTCGGGATGGCCGACATGAAGGCGACGTGGAAAGTGCTGGTGAAGCCTGAAGACCGGCCGAAAAAGAAGATGAACAGCTACAACATCGAGAACATCTTCTCGACCACGCTGCGCGACACCGGCGAGGTCGCGCTGATCGACGGCGACAGCAAGAAGATCATCAATATCGTCAAGACCGGCTACGCGGTGCATATCTCGCGCATGTCCGCGTCGGGCCGCTACCTGTTCGTGATCGGGCGCGACGCCAAGATCAACATGATCGACTTGTGGATGGAAAAACCGGATAACGTGGCCGAGATCAAGGTCGGTCTTGAAGCACGTTCGGTCGACACCTCGAAGTACAAGGGCTACGAGGACAAGTTCGCGATCGCCGGGTCTTACTGGCCGCCGCAGTTCGTGATCATGAAGGGCGACACGCTCGAGCCGCTGAAGGTCGTCGCGACCCGTGGCATGACGGTGGATACTCAGGAATATCACCCCGAGCCGCGCGTGGCCGCCATCGTGGCTTCGCACTTCAAGCCCGAGTTCGTGGTCAACGTGAAGGAGACCGGCAAGATCATGCTGGTCAACTACGCGGACCTTAACAACCTCACCGTGACCGAAATCGCGGCCGCGCGCTTCCTGCACGACGGCGGCTGGGATTCGACCAAGCGCTATTTCCTGGTCGCGGCCAACCAGTCGAACAAGATCGCCGTGGTCGACGCCAAGGAAGGGAAGCTGACCGCGCTGATCGACGTCGGCAAGATCCCGCACCCCGGGCGCGGCGCCAACTTCAAGCATCCGAAGTTCGGCGCGGTGTGGGCGACCGGCCATCTGGGCGACGAGACGATCTCGCTGATCGGCACCGATGCGGACAAGAAGGAGAGCGCATGGAAGGTGGTGCAGACGCTGAAGGGGCAGGGCGGCGGCAACCTGTTCATCAAGACCCACCCGAATTCGAAGAACCTGTGGGTCGACACGCCGCTCAATCCCGACGCCAAGATCAGCCAGTCGATCGCGGTGTTCGACATCGACAACCTCGACAAAGGCTTTCAGGTTTTGCCGATCGCGGAGTGGGCCGGCGTGGGCGAGGGCGCGAAGCGCGTCGTGCAGCCGGAGTACAACAAAGCGGGCGACGAGGTGTGGTTTGCGGTGTGGTCGGCGAAAAACCAGCAGTCGGCCCTGGTGATCGTGGACGACAAGACGCGCAAGCTGAAAGCCGTAATCAAGGATCCCAAGCTGATCACGCCGACCGGCAAGTTCAACGTTTACAACACCACGCATGACGTTTATTGATTACAGGAGATCTGACATGACACGCACATTCGGAATCGCTGTTGCCGGCGCCGTGCTGGCGCTCGCGCCCCTCGTCTCGATTGCCGCGGTCGACGCGGCGCAGGCCGAGGCGCTGGCAAAAAAACACAACTGCCTGCAGTGCCATGCGGCCGACAAGAAAATCCTGGGGCCCTCCTACAAGGATGTCGCAAGCAAGTACAAAGCCGACAAGAACGCCAAGGCGCTGCTGGTGAAGCACGTAAAAGCCGGCTCTAAGGGGGTGTGGGGCCCGATACCGATGCCGTCCAACGACAAAGTGAGCGACGCCGAAGTTGCGACACTGGTCGAGTGGATACTCTCGATGTGAGGAGTTGGAAGCGTGCATGAGGATCGCATGGCGCAGCGCGCACGGGTGGGCGGGACTTATTGGCTGCCGCACCCGGGCGTGTTGTTGTTGCTGGCGATCGCGATGTTGGGCGTGACGTTGGCTACCTCCGCCGGCGCTGACGATGGCGGCCCGACGCCGCAGCGCACGACACAACTCGTGCACCTGGTGCGCCAGGATTGCGGTGCGTGCCACGGTATGACGTTGCGCGGGGGCCTTGGCCCGTCGTTGTTGCCGGCGGCACTGGTGGGCAAGCCGGTGGATTATCTCAAGCACGTGATTCTCAATGGCGCCGCGGGGAGTGCGATGCCGGGGTGGTCGCCGCTGCTCACGAACGCCGACGCCGCCTGGATCGCGCAGAATTTGCTGCGCGGATTTCCCGATGCGCGCTAGCGTGCTGCTGGTTGCGCTGCTGGCCGGTTGTGCCGGCGTTGCGCCGCGCGGTACCGGCGATCTCGGCGTCGTGATCGAGCGCGCCAACGGCAGCGTGCAGTTGGTGAACACCACGCAGCGCACGGCAATCGGCCGCGTTACCGGTCTCGGCGATTTGTCGCATGCATCCGTCGTGTATTCGCGCGACGGCCGCTATGCCTACGTGTTTGGCCGCGACGGCGGACTGACCAAGGTCGATCTTTTGTTGTCGCGCATAGAACAGCGCATCGTGCAATCGGGCAATAGCATCGGCGGCGCGATTTCCCAGGATGGCCGGCTGGTTGCCGTCGCCAACTACGTGCCGGGCGGCGTCAAGGTGTTCACCGCCGACACGCTCGAACTCGTCGCTGACATTCCCGCCCTCTACGGCGACGGCAAGTCGGCGAAGGTGGTCGGCATTGCGGACGCGCCCGGCAACCGCTTCATATTCAGTTTATTCGAAGCGGGCGAGATCTGGATCGCCGACTTCGGCGCCGGCACGCCGCCGGTGGTCACCAAATTCAAGGGCATCGGCAAGCAACCTTATGACGCACTTATAACGCCGGACGGGCATTTCTACCTGGCAGGCCTGTTCGGGGAAGACGGCCTCGCGATGCTCGATCTGTGGCATCCGGAGCGCGGTGTCACGCGTGTGCTCGACCACTACGGGCAAGGCGCGCAGAAGCTGCCCGTTTACAAGATGCCGCATCTCAGGGGGTGGGCGATGGCGGGACGCTACGCATTCGTGCCGGCGGTCGGCCACCATGCGGTGCTGGTGATCGATACCGAAACGTGGCGCGAAGCAGGCCGCATTGCGGTTGCCGGCCAGCCGGTATTCGTGATCGCGCGGCCTGACGGGCGGCAGGTGTGGGTGAATTTCGCACTGCCCGACAACGGCACGGTGCAGGTGATCGATACCGAAACGCGCCAGATCATGCGGACGCTCAAACCCGGCAAGGCGATATTGCACATGGAATTCACTCCACGCGGGGAGGCGGTGTGGTTGTCGGCGCGCGACGATGACCGCGTGGTGGTCTACGCTACCGCGACGTTCGCGCGCGTGGCCGAGATCGCGGCCGACCAGCCGAGCGGCATTTTCTTCACCTCACGCGCGTTTCGTACCGGGTTCTGACGTGGATGCGCTGGACGAGCGGCTCCTCAACGAATTTCAGCGCGATTTTCCGCTGGTGCCGCGCCCCTTTCAGGCGCTCGCGCCGCGGCTCGGCGTCAGTGAAAACGAAGTCATCGCCGCGCTCGCGCGGCTGATTGCGCACGGCAGCGTGAGCCGCGTTGGCGCGACGTTTGTGCCGGGCCGCATCGGGGCCGCGACGCTGGCGGCGCTGGCCGTGCCGCCGCAGCGTCTGCCGCAGGTGGCGGAACTCGTCAACTCCTTTGCCGAGGTCAATCACAACTATGAGCGCGAACATCGTTTCAACCTGTGGTTCGTGATCACCGCGCCGGACGAGCGCAGCGTCGATGCCGTGGTGCGCGACATCGAGCGCGCGGCACGCTGCGGCCGCGTGCTGTCGCTGCCGATGGTCGAGCCTTACTACGTTGATCTCGGGTTCGATGTCGGCGCCAGCAAATCCGCCGCGGGCCGCGCCGTTCATTGCAAGGAGCTTCCTGCGCAATGCGCCAAAGTGCGGCTCACGCCCGGCGAAAGCGCGCTGGTGGGCGCGTTGCAGGAAGGATTGCCGCTGACGAGCGCGCCGTACGCAGAACTCGCGCGGCGCGCCGCCATGACTGAAGCGGCGGTAATCGCGACGCTCGAGCGGTGGCTCGCTGACGCCGTCATCAACCGTCTCGGTGTGATCGTGCGCCACCATGAACTGGGTTACCACGCGAACGCGATGGTGGTGTGGGACGTGCCGAACGTGGAAGTGCGCACGGTGGGCCGGCGCGTGGCGGCGGTGCCATGCGTCACGCTGTGCTACCGGCGCCTGCGCCATCTTCCCGACTGGCGTTACAACCTCTACGCCATGATCCACGGCAAGGACCGCAACGAAGTGCTGGTGCAAATCGACGCCTTGCGCGTGAACTGCGATCTGCTTCGTTACCCGTTCGCGGTGCTGTTCAGCGGGCAGCGGTTCAAGCAGCGCGGTGCGCGGTACGTGCCAACAGCCGCTGCAATGGTGACGCATGGATAAAATCGACCGCGCCATCATCGATACGCTGCAACAGGGTTTCCCCTTGAGCGAGCGGCCTTTTCACGATGCCGGTGCGTTGCTTGGCCTGAGCGAAGACGAATTGATCGCGCGCGTGCAACGGTTGCTCGACGACGGGGTGCTGACGCGCTTCGGCCCGTTGTTTCAGGCCGAGCGTCTGGGCGGCGCGTACGCGCTGGCGGCGATGCAGGTTCCCGGCGAGGCATTCGATCGTATCGCGGCGCAGGTCAATGCAATGCCGGAAGTTGCGCACAATTACGAGCGCGATCACGCTTTCAACATGTGGTTCGTGCTGGCCACCGAGACGCAGGAAGAAATTGCGCGCGCCGCCGGTCGTATCGAGCGCGAGACGGGACTGCCGGTTTATTTGATGCCGAAGCGCGAGGAATTCTTCGTCGGTGTTAACCTGAAGGCAAATGAGTCCGCATGAACGCTTCCGCTGCGTTGTCGACGCCCGATCCGATCGACCGTGCACTCGTGGTGGCGACGCAGGGCGGGTTACCGCTTACGCCGCAGCCTTATCAAGTGATCGGGGCGCAGATCGGTGTTAGCGGCGCGGAAGTCATCACGCGATTTTCCCGCATGCTCGAAACCGGCGCAGTGCGCCGCATCGGCGCCGTGCCGAATCATTATGCGCTGGGTTATAGCGCCAACGGCATGTCGGTGTGGGACGTGGTGGACGAGGACGTCGGCAGGCTCGGGCGCGTGATCGGCGCGCTGCCGTTCGTTACCCACTGCTACGAACGTGTGCGGCGCCCGCCGCAGTGGCCCTACAATCTGTTTGCGATGGTGCATGGGCGCACGCGCGCCGAGGTCGAGGCCAGGGTGGATTACATCGCCGCGATTCTCGGCGACGCAAGCCGCGGCCACGAAATACTGTACAGCACGCGCATTCTGAAGAAGACCGGCCTGCGTTTAAAGAACCACTGAACCATGTTCCGAGTGTCCCAATTCATGCGCGAAGTCAGCGACCCGACGCCGCTCGGGCCGAAGCGCAATCCCCCGGGGCCGGTGGTGATCTGGAACCTGATCCGCCGCTGCAACCTGACGTGCGAGCATTGCTACTCGATCTCGGCCGACAAGGATTTTCCGGGCGAACTGTCGACCCAGGAAGTTTACGGCGTGATGGACGACCTCAAGGCATTCGGCGTGCCGGTCCTGATACTGTCGGGAGGCGAGCCGCTGCTCAGGCCGGACATCTATGACGTCGCCGCGCGCGCCAAAAAGATGGGATTCTATGTCGGCCTGTCCTCCAACGGCACGCTGATCGATCACACGAATATCGATTGCATCGCCGCGGTCGGCTTTGATTACGTCGGCATCAGCCTCGACGGCATCAAGGGCACGCATGACAAGTTCCGCCGCATGGTCGGCGCCTACGACCGTTCGCTCAATGCCATCCGCTTGTGCCGTGATTCAGGCATAAAGATCGGCGTGCGCTTCACGTTGACGCAGCACAACGAGCACGACCTGCCGGGGCTGCTCGAACTGATGGAGCGCGAAAACGTCGACAAGTTTTACCTCTCGCACCTGAACTACGCCGGCCGCGGCAATATCAACCGCCGGCATGATGCGGTTTTCGAAACCACCCGCCGCGTCATGGATCTATTGTTCGACACCTGCTGGCGTTACGTCGAGCGCGGCATCGACAAGGAGTTCGTGACCGGCAACAACGACGCCGACGGTGTTTACCTGCTCTACTGGGTGCGGCGCCATTTTCCAGCGCTGGAGACGCAACTGCGTGCGAAGCTTGCGCAGTGGGGCGGCAATTCCTCGGGTGTTAACGTTGCCAACATCGACAACCTCGGCAATGTGCACCCCGACACGTTCTGGTGGCATTACTCAGTGGGCAACGTGCGCGCGCGGCCATTCTCCGCGATCTGGTGCGACACATCCGAGCCGCTAATGGCGGGGTTGAAGGCGCGCCCGCGCAAGATCAAGGGGCGCTGTGGCGAATGCCGCTACTTCGACATCTGCGGCGGCAACACGCGCGTGCGCGCGCAGCAGTTGACCGGCGATGCCTGGCAGGAGGATCCGGCGTGTTACCTGAGCGACGAGGAACTCGGCATTGCCGGCGCCGGCGAGCGGCTCAAGGTGACGCCCTTCACGCGCCAGCGGCGCGCGAGGTAGCGCGATGCGTTGCTGTCTGCGTGGCACGGCGTTGCTCGTTGCGCTGCTGTTTGCCGTGTTGCCAGCGTTGAGCGCAGCGCAGCCGGCGGAAAAACTCTACCAGCAGCACTGCGCGGGCTGCCACGGCGCCGACCGCCTCGGTGCGATGGGCCCCGCGCTGCTGCCGGAAAACCTCTCCCGCCTGCGCCGTACCGAAGCGCTGAAGGTGATCGGCAGCGGCAGCGTCGCCACCCAAATGCCGGGTTTCGGCGGTGAGCTTCGCGCCGATGAAATCCAAACGCTGGCCGATTACATCTATTCGCCGCTGCCGCAACTGCCGCAATGGGGAGAGGTTGAGATCAGGGCCTCGCGCATCGAGCACGTCAGGCCCGGAACACTCGGCGATAAGCCGCTGTTTTCCGCCGATCCGCTCAATCTGTTCGTAGTGGTGGAGACCGGCGACCATCACGTCACGATCCTCGACGGAGACCGTTTCGAGCCTATCCACCGCTTCCCGTCGCGGTTCGCACTGCACGGCGGGCCGAAGTTTACGCCCGACGGGCGCTACGTGTACTTCGCCTCGCGCGACGGCTGGGTCTCGAAATTCGATCTCTACAACCTGAAGACGGTGGCCGAAATTCGCGCCGGCATCAACACGCGCAACGCGGCGGTGTCTGGCGACGGGCGCTACGTGATGGTCGCGAATTACCTGCCGCATACGCTGGTGCTGCTCGATGCCGACCTCAACCTGATGAAGGTGTTGGAGGTCAAGGACCGCGCCGGCAAGACGACTTCGCGCGTTTCCGCGGTCTACGACGCGAGTCCGCGTAAGAGCTTCGTCGCCGCGTTGAAGGACATTCCCGAAGTGTGGGAGATCAGCTACGACGAGCGCGCGGAGCCGATTGCGGCCGGGCTGGTCCACGACTTCCAGTATCGGGAAGGCGCGTTTATTCCCGGCCGCTTCAATCCGCGCCGCACGCTGCTCGACGACTACCTCGACGATTTCTTTTTCGATCAGAGCTATGCCTACGTGATCGGCGCCGCGCGTGACGGCGGCAAGGGGCAGGTGGTCAATCTCGACGTGCGGCGCAGGATCGCCGAGGTGCCGCTGCCCGGGCTGCCGCACCTGGGATCCGGCATCACCTGGCAGTGGCGGGGACGCACCGTGCTGGCGACGCCGAACCTGAAGCAGGGCGTGGTAAGCGTGATCGACATGAAGACGTGGCAGCCGGTGAAGCAGATTGCGACCAACGGCCCGGGTTTTTTCATGCGCAGCCACGAGCGCACGCGCTACGCCTGGGTCGATGCCATGATGAGCCCGCGCAAGGACACGCTGCAGATCATCGACAAGGAGACCCTCGAAATCGTGGCGAGTGTGACGCCGGCACCCGGCAAGACCGCGGCGCACGTCGAGTTCACGCGCGACGGCCGCTACGCGCTGGTTTCGGTGTGGGAGATGGACGGTGCGCTGGTGGTGTACGACGCGCAGACGCTCAAGGAAGTGAAGCGCCTGCCCATGAAGCGCCCGGTGGGCAAATACAACGTCTACAATAAGATCACGCGCTCGGAGGGCACCAGTCATTGACGCGCACAGCCAGCCGGTGGAGTTGAATTTTGGAGGCGCCGATCAAGTAGATCGGCGACGCGCGGCGCGTTTGCATTGCTGCCCATCCTGCTGATGCGCGTGCGCGCCCGCCGCTATCCTCCATAAGTGCGCAGCCGCCCGAGGTCGGGGATGGTGACGTTGCGGCCGTCGACCGCGATCAGGCCGGCTTCAGTTAGCTCGTGCAGGATGCGCGAGAAATGCTCGGGAGTCAGATTGAGCCGCGAGGCGATGATGCCTTTGCTGGTCGGCAGCTTGAGTTGCGCCGGCACGCCGGCGGTTTCGTTATCAGGTTCCGCGCGCAGCAGGTAACCGATCACACGCTGCGTGCCGGAGTGCAGCGTATACGATTCGAGGTCGCTCACCAGGCCGTGCAGTCGCCGGCTCAGTCCCGCGATCATCTTGCGCGCGAAGCCGGGTTCGCGCTCGATTTCCTCGAACACCACCGCTTTGGCGATGTGCAGCAGCAGCGTATCGGCGAGCGCCTGCGCGTACACTACGTACGGTCTCTCCATGAACATCAGTGCTTCGCCGAAACTCTGCCCCGGCCCGACCAGCTCGACCACTTTCTCGCCGCCGCTCGCGGACGTGAAGGCGAGTTTGACGTGTCCGTAGATCACCAGGTGAAAGCCCGCGCACGGATCGCCCTTGTGAAACAGCACGTCACCGCGCGCGGCGTGTTGCTCGCGGGTGCCGGCCGCGATGCGGTCGATTTCCTCCGGGGCCAGTTCCCTGAACAGCGGGAGGTTGGCGAGAAAGGTTTGAACTTTGATGGGCGTGGACGGCAACTGCGTGACCTCGATGCGGCATGCCACCCGCGGATGACGAAGCGCGTATTATGTCCCAAGACCCGCCGTTGACAAAGGCGTAGCCTTGGCGGCGACGCGGAGCCGGCAACGGGACCGGCGGCGTCGGCGGTCAGGGCAGGAACGAGCGCAGCCGCCGCAACACGTCGCGCGGTGCCGGCAGTGACGGTTTGAACTCCAGCGCATCGAGGGAATTTTTGATGAGCAGTCCAAGCTCGGTATCGCCTTCCATCACCAGGCGCCGGCTGAAGAACAGAGTGTCGGGATCTTCGCGGCGCAGCGCGAGCGCCACGAAATCCCGTGCTGTCGCCGTCAGCGTGAGATCGGGATTGGCCGCACCGGACGGCGCAAAGCCGCGCGGCGTCACACGGAACGTGAGCGTTACCCCCGCGTCGCTGACGTGCAGGCGGATCAGCTTGCCGGCGAATTCGGGGTGCGCATCGGTGCCGAGGATCTCGCCCACCTGCAGCGTGAGCGCGGCGGCGAATACCGCTGATGGCGGGTACTGCGGCAGCCGCGCGAGCAGTTCACGCAGGGGAACAGGTATCGCCGGCAGCTTCATCGTTGCCGGCATCCGGTGGTGACATGCGCGGTGCGGTTATGCCACATAAAGCAGGAGTGCGAGGTAATGGCTGGCGCTGCCCGCGAGCACGAACAAGTGCCAGATGCCGTGCCCGTGCCGCAGCGTTTCATCCAGCGCATAGAAAATGATGCCCACGGTATAGAACACGCCGCCCGCCGCGAGCCACGCAAACCCGGCGGGTGTCAACGCCGCGATCAGCGGTTTGACCGCGATCACACCGACCCAGCCCATCAGCAAATAGATGACCAGCGATATTATCCGGGCGCCCTTGCCCAACCACGCTTCCTGTACGATGCCAACGACCGCCAGCCCCCAGATCACGCCGAATAGCGACCACCCCCACGCGCCGCGCAACGTGATTAGCGTGAATGGCGTATAGGTGCCCGCAATCAGCAGATAAATCGAACAATGATCGAGTTTCCGGAACACGGCCTTCGCCCTGCCACGGGTGCTGTGATAGAGGGTGGAGAGGACATAGAGCGCGAACAGCAGCGTGCCGTAAACGGTGAAACTGACGATCTTCCACGCGTCACCCGCGCGCGCTGCAATCACCACCAGCACCGTCGCGCCGGCCGCCGCCAGCACCGCCCCCAACAGATGCGTGACGCCGTTGAATCGCTCGCCGTGGTACATGATTCAGGCGTCGGCGGATCGGGTCGATGCAACGACTTGCTCGAGCCCCGGGTGGCCGTGCCAGTAACCATTGCACGCCGCAACCGGCATCAGGCCTTCCATTTGCCGTGCCGCCAGGTCCGGGATGATCGTTTGATCGAGGCATTGCCGGAACAGTTCGACGATCGTTAAGGTATTTGCGGATTGCGGGCTGATGCGCAGCACGTCGACGCCGATCTGCAATAGTTCGTCAAGTTCGCGGACCAGGTTATAAGTCTGCGCCGATTGCGTCTGGATGCCGTTGAGGGTGAGAAACGGCTGGCCTTCACGCGTTGCGAGCGGCAGGCCATCCGGATGATCGATGCAGCGGAATTCGCAGCTGTCCTTGGACAGATTGTAGCGGCGCGCGGTGAAACAGCGCGCCGACAGTGCAAGCGGCAGGCGGCCGTAGGCGAAGACTTCAGTGGCCATGGCCGCGGGACGCTGCTGCTGCAATGCACGCAGGCTTTCGCGCGACAGCTCGACCGGCATGACCCAGCGCTGCGCGCCGAACCCTGCCAGTAACGCGAGCGTTTGCGGATTGTAGATATTGAGATGCGGGCCGGCGACGAACGGCACCTTGCCGGCGAGCAGATGCACCGCACCCATGTCGTTGGCCTCGACCATGAATTCGCCGTTGGCGGCGATCCTGCGCAGCGTTTTGAGATCCGACTCGGATTCGATCAGCGCCTGCGTCGATAGCACGACTTCCTTGCCGGCGGCGGCGAGCCGCTGCGCGAGTTCGAGCCAGTCGGCAAGGCGCAATTCGTGGCGCCGCGAGCAGACCACCTCGCCGAGATAGACGATATCGACCGGCGCGATGGCGGCCGTGGCGTAGAACTCGAACACCTGGTTCTTCGGCCAGTAATAAAGAATGGGTCCCAGTGCGAGCTTCATGCGCAGTTCATTTCCATGGCCGGTGATAGGCGCCGAGCGTTTGCTGCTGGCCTTCGGATATCCTGCGCAGCGCCGCCGCCCACGCCGGTTTGACCGTAAAGCGCGCCGGGTTGGCGTGGCAGGCGTCGATCGCGTCGCGCCAGGTGCGCGTCACCTGGGCGACATAGACGGGGCTGCGTTGCCGGCCCTCGATTTTTATGGCGGCGATGCCGGCCGCGATGAGCTCCGGTATCAGTTCGAGCGTATTCAGGCTCGCCGGCTCCTCGATCGCGTAGTAGGTCTCGCCATCGACGGCGAAGCGGCCTTTGCACAGCGTCGGATACGCGGCGTTTTCGTCCGCCGCATAGCGGTCGATCAATATGCCGTTCAGGCGCGATTCCAGCCCGGCCGGCGTGGGCTGCCAACGCACGGCTTTGGCCGGCGAGCAGACGCCGCTGGTATTCGGCGATTCGCCGGTGGCATAAGACGACAGCGCGCAACGCCCTTCGACCATCACGCACAGACCGCCGAAGCCGAACACTTCGATCTCGACCGGCGTGCCCGCGATGACCTGCCTGACCTGCGCCAGCGACAGCACGCGCGGCAATACGGCGCGCTTGATGTGGAAATGCGCGTGAAAGAAATTGATTGCTTCGTAATTGGTGGCGGAACCCTGCACTGAAAGATGCAATCGCAACTGCGGATGCGTCGCCGCGGCATATTGCATGATTCCGGCATCGGCGACGATTACGGCATCGACTTCGAGCTCCGCCGCGCGGTCGACCGCGCGCTGTGCGCGCTCCCAGCCGGCAAGCTGCGGAAACGTATTGAGCGCAAGAAACACCTGCCGTTTTCTCGCGTGCGCGTAGCGCACGCCTTCGCGCGCGGCGGTGATGTCGAAATTCAGCCCGGGGAAATTGCGCGCATTGGTGGCGTCGCGAAAACCCATGTATACGCAGTCGGCACCGTTATCGATAGCGGCCTTGAGCGCGGGCAGGCTGCCCGCCGGACACACCAGATCCATGACCCCGAAACTCCAATAGCAACACGGGCGCGGTGCCTTGCGGCGCGAGCCCGTCAAACAATCATGATGCCTGCCCCTCGCGCGAGTGCATTGATATGCGTCAAACAAACCGTGCCGGCGTGGTCGATGGCGCAAGAATCAGGCGCGACGGACCGAGAACGAGGAGAACAGCGGCGCTATTGATTGGACGAACGTTTCAGTTAGATACGCGGTAGTGTCCTGCAATGCTGCGCTGGCGCAACCCTGTGCGCGGAATTCCTGCAGCACGTAATGGCGCACGCCGAGTTCCGCCAGCGATTGCGCCAGTTGGGCCAATGTGTCCGGCGGCAGCAGCGACGCGTTAACCGTCGTGCGGAATTCGTGATCAATGCCGCTGGCGAGTATGAGCCGCATGCTTGCGTATGCACTTTCGCCGCTAGCAGGCCGGCCGGTGGTGGTGGCGTACGCGTCGAACGGCGCCTTGATATCCATCGCGACCCAGTCGATAAGCGGCAGCAGCGCGGCAAGACGCCGTGGCGCGATGCCCGCGGTGTGCAGTCCGACGCGAAACCCCATTTGCTTTACTTCGCGTATGGCGCCTGCAATCCCCGCCTGCAGCGTAGGCTCGCCGCCACTGAATACCACGGCATCGAGCAGGCCGCGCCGCCTGTCGAGCAACGCGGTAATGTCTTGCCACGCGATCTCGTCGCGGCTGCGGCGCGCAAGCAGATGCGGATTATGGCAATAGCCGCAGCGCCAGGGGCAGCCCTGGCAGAACACCACCGCCGACAACTGTCCGGGATAGTCGGTGGTGGACAGCGGGGTGAGGCCGCCAATATGCAAAGCGCCCGCGGCGCTATGTGCCAAGCCACGCGCGGCCTTCGCTTGACACATCGCAAGATCAAGGCATCGAATTGTCGGCCGCCAGCGCGCCTTCCCGCTCCGAGCGCTCTGCGCCTCCGAGTCCGGCGCATCGCTCCTCAAAAAAACACCGCTCATGAAATTCGCCTTTCTTGCCTATGTTGAATGAAGCGACGGGGCGGTGATAACCCATTACGCGAGTCCAGACTTCGCAGCGCTGGCGTTCGGCGTCATCGAGCGCAATAACGCGGGTGTCGAGGCGGGTTAGTGTCATGTCGTTCATGGTGGTCCTCCTTTTTAGTCAACGTTGTTCAGGCTGCCGCGGCCATCACCTGCCGTTTTTTCGCGATGAGTTCCTCGTCGCAACGCGGGCAGAATTCATAGGCGCCCGCGAGATAGCCGTGCTGCGGGCAGATCGAGAAGGTTGGTGTGATCGTGATGTAGGGGACGCCGAAACGCCCGAGCGCGCGTCTGACCAATGCCTTGCATGCGGCGATCGACGAGATGCGCTCGCTCATATACAGGTGCAGCACGGTGCCGCCGGTGTATTTCTTCTGCAACTCCTCCTGCCGCTCGAGCGCGTCGAACGGGTCGTCGGTGAAACCGACCGGCAGTTGTGACGAATTGGTGTAGTAGGGCATACCGGCGCTGCCGGCCTGCAGGATGCCGGGATAGCGCTTGTTGTCTTCCTTGGCGAAGCGGTAAGTGGTGCCCTCGGCGGGCGTCGCCTCGAGGTTGTACATGTGGCCGGTAACTTCCTGGAAGGCGCGGATTTTCTCGCGCACATGATCGAGCACGCGGCACGCAAAGGCATGGCCCCACGCGCTCGTTATGTCATGCTCATCGGCGGTGAAATTGCGGATCATCTCGTTGATGCCGTTGACGCCGATGGTCGAGAAATGGTTGCGCAGCGTGCCAAGATAGCGCTTGGTATACGGGAAGAGACCGTTATCCATGTGGCGCTGGATCACTTTGCGTTTGATCTCCAGGCTCGTTTTTCCGATCTCCAGCAGTTCGTCGATGCGCGCCAACAGCCGCGCCGCGTCGCCGCGGTAGAGATGGCCGAGCCGCGCGCAGTTGATCGTTACCACGCCGAGTGATCCGGTCTGCTCGGCGGAGCCGAACAGGCCGTTGCCGCGCTTGAGCAATTCGCGCAGGTCGAGCTGCAGCCGGCAGCACATCGAGCGGATCATGTTGGGCTTCAATTCCGAATTGATGAAGTTCTGGAAGTAGGGCAGCCCGTATTTCGACGTCATTTCGAACAGCAGGTCGGCCATCGGCGTGTCCCACTCGAAATCCGGCGTCATGTTGTAGGTCGGAATCGGGAACGTGAACACGCGTCCCTTGGCGTCGCCCGCCATCATGACCTCGATGTAGGCGCGGTTGATCATTTCCATCTCGGGCGCCAGCTCGCCGTAGGTGAACGGCATCTCTTCGCCGCCCACCACGGGAATCTCGTCGCGCAGGTCGTCCGGGCACACCCAATCGAAGGTGAGGTTGGTGAACGGCGTCTGCGTGCCCCAGCGCGACGGGACGTTCAGGTTGTAGATCAGCTCCTGCATGCACTGCCTGACCGTCGCGTAGTCGAGGCGGTCTTTGCGGATGAACGGCGCCATGTAGGTGTCGAACGATGAAAAAGCCTGCGCGCCGGCCCATTCGTTTTGCAGCGTGCCCAGGAAGTTGACGATCTGACCGACCGCGCTGGACAGGTGCTTGGGCGGCTTGGCTTCGACTCTGTCCGGCACGCCGTTCAGCCCTTCGTGCAGGAACATGCGCAATGACCAGCCGGCGCAGTAGCCGGCGAGCATGTCGAGATCGTGAATATGAATGCTGCCGTCGCGGTGCGCGGCACCCACCTCGGGTGGATAGACGTGCGACAGCCAGTAATTGGCGATGACCTTGCCGGCGGTGTTGAGGATCAGTCCGCCGAGCGAATAGCCCTGGTTGGCATTGGCATTGACGCGCCAATCCTGCTGCTCGAGGTATTCGTTGACCGATTGCGCGACATCCATCACGGTCTTGCGGTCGGCGCGCAATCGTTTATGCTGCTCGCGGTAAACGATATAGGCGCGCGCGGTCTGCACAAAGTCAGCGGCGATCAGCGCCTGCTCGACGATGTCCTGAATGTCCTCGATCGATGGCACCCTCGGATAGCGATGGGCGATGACCTTGATTGCTTGCGCGGTCACCCTCTCTGCCGCATCGGCCCCGAACTCGCCGCTGGCGGTGCCGGCGCGCGTGATCGCGGACGCGATCTTGGCGCGGTCAAAGTGGGCGCGTCTGCCGTCGCGCTTGATGACTTCCGCGGGCAACGCTGATAACTGGGCAATGGAATTGCAGGTTTCCAGCGACATAAGGCTCCTCCCGGACAAATACACAATATCTAGTGGTTTTGTTCAAGCGTAGTGCTACTTATTGCGGAATACAAGGGTGCGCGGGCGGATTTCGAGGATCTTCTGATATAGATCAAAGAATCTCGCTTTACTCGGCGAGTTGATCTGAGTCAGGTGGCGGAATAGCGGATTTTTAGTGCGCAATGGCGCAGGCCGCCAACCGGCGGCAACCGCACTGAAGGGGAACTGCTACAGCGAGGCGGGATGTGTATTTAACGCCCGTGTATTACCGGGCTCGAACGGAGTAACCGCCGGGTATTAATAGGCGATGCAATTCTCGCAGACGGTGCCGCGCACGTCCTTCTTCAAGTGAGCGGCGCGCAGGCTCACGAACGCGGACGAGTTCCACGCGTCCATGAACGACACTTTGTTCAGATCTCCCATCGTCCAGTTGGCCGTCGCGTCGAAGCAGCATGCCGACAGCCGGCCTTCGGCGGTCACATGACCCTCCGTGAAGGCGGACCAGCAGGGCAGCGGTTCGCGCAGCGCGCCGATGCGCCCCTGGTTGCCGGCGGTGGGACGGTAGCCGAGTTCCGCCTCGCGCTGGGTGGCGAACGCGCCCATCGAGTACAGCGGCAGCCAGTAGTGGGTATCGACATAAGGCCGTACGCGTTCGTTGAGCAGGGCTTCCATTTTCACGAACTGCTCGCCGTCGTACTTGATGGACGACGCATAAAGTCCGGTCTTGTAGCCCCCTTGCCCGCGTACTTCCCACGCCGACTTGACGTTGTCGAGCGCAGTGTAAAAAAGCTTGCCCGCCACGCCCATGATTTTTTCGAACTGTTCCTCGTCGGCTGCATTGATCGACCACTTCAACGAGTCGAGCCCCGCCTTCATGCATTCTTCCACGGCCTCCGGAAATGCCATCGACGCGTTCGATGTAAGAAAGACGTACGGCATCGCGAGTTCGCACTTGAGGTAAGCGATGCAGTCCACCAGCAGGCGTGGATTCATGAACGATTCGCCGAGATAAAAGACGCCGATTTCTTCGACGCCGGCTTCCCGCATCTCGCGCGTCACGCGCTTGAACAGTCCGAAATCCATGTCCCACTTCGGCTGCACTTCGCGGTTGCGCAGCGCGCAAAAGCCGCAGCGGTAGTTGCAGCGCGGAGAAATTTCGATCTTGACGCTTTTCGGCGCGGGTAACTTCGCGTGCAGGTTTTGCGGCGGAATTTGCGTTACGTTATCGATGCGATCGGTGATGGACCCCATGGCTGGCCTTTTTGTACGCGTGTGGTGTATACGAAAACACAACGGTAATGCGGGCGCCCCTGAGCGGTATTGATTTGGGTCAATCGCCGGTGGATGAGGCGTGCTGTAATCTATGTCAAGCTTTGCGGGTTCCGCCGGTTAAACGCTACACAGGCACATCATGGACATCCGGTTTCTCGGCGCCACGGGTACGGTCACGGGATCGAAATATCTGGTCCGCGCGGGTTCAAAAAAAATCCTGATCGATTGCGGATTGTTCCAGGGCTTCAAGCAATTGAGGCTGCGGAACTGGGTGCCCCTGCCGGCGGACCCGCGCGAAATCGATGCGGTGATCCTGACCCACGCTCATATTGACCACAGCGGCTACCTGCCGTTACTGGTGAAGAACGGATTTCGCGGCGGCATTTATTGCACCAGCGGTACGCGCGATCTATGCGGGATTTTGCTGCCTGATTCCGGCCATCTGCAGGAGGAGGAGGCGCGCTATGCGAACCGGCAGGGATTTTCCAAGCACCGGCCGGCGCTGCCGCTGTATACGCGGGTCGATGCTGAGCATGCTATGCGATCGTTCAAGCCGGTCGAGTTCGAGCACCGCATCGACCTCGGCGGGGGGGTCGAATTTCAATTGTCGCCATCGGGGCACATTGTGGGTTCGGCGTTCGTTTCCCTGCGGGCGGATGGGCGTTTGCTGGTTTTTTCCGGCGACCTCGGCCGGCCCGACGATCCCATCATGCGCGACCCCGTGCCGATCGAGCAGGCAGACTATCTGGTCATCGAGTCCACCTACGGCGATCGATTGCATTCGCGCGACGACCCCGCGCGGGTGCTCGGCGATATACTCAACCGTACGTTTTCACGCGGCGGCGTGGTGGTCATACCAGCTTTCGCCGTAGACCGTACGCAAACGCTCATGTACTACATCGCGCAGCTCAAAGGGGCGGGCACGATTCCGGAATCCGTTCCCGTGTACCTCAACAGTCCGATGGCGGTAAACGTGACGCGGATTTTTCACGAGCACCGCGCCGAACACCGCTTGAGCGAGGAACAATGCGACGCGATGTGCGGTGCGGCGCAGATCGTCAATAGTGTCGAGGACTCGGAACGATTGAACGCCAAGTCCGGGCCGATGGTCATTGTTTCGGCGAGCGGCATGGCGACCGGCGGCAGGGTCGTCCATCACATCAAGGCATTCGCGCCCGATCCGCACAATACCATCCTGTTTGCGGGTTTCCAGTCCGGGGGCACACGCGGCGCGGCGATGGTGGCGGGTGCGGAGTCAGTCAAGATCCATGGCGCCTACGTGCCCGTCAAGGCCGAGATTGCGTTGCTCGACAATATATCGGCACACGCCGATTACGCGGAGACCCTGGACTGGCTGGCGCACTTTCGCTCGCCGCCGCGCACGACCTTCGTCACGCACGGGGAGCCGGTCGCGGCGGACGCGTTGCGCCTGCGCATCCAGGAGCGTTTCGGCTGGCATTGCGAAGTGCCGGAGTATCTGGAGACAGTCGAGTTGCGCTGAGCGGAAGTAACGAACAACCATGAATCTCGAACCACCAGTTAATCGAGCAGGACTCGAGGGGCTCGCCCAGGCTGAAGCCGAGGCACGGCTGGTCGCGGAGGGATACAACGAGCTGCCCGTTGCGGACCGGCGCGGCGTCTGGGCGCTGGCGCTCGAAATCGTGCGCGATCCGACTTTCATGCTGCTGCTCGCGGCCGGCACCATTTATCTGATGCTCGGCGATTTTCATGAAGCAGTGCTGCTGCTGTCCTTTGTCGTTATGATCGCCGGCCTCACCGTCTACCAGGAGCATAAGACCGAACGCGCGCTATCGGCATTGCACGATCTCACGAGCCCGCGCGCGCTGGTCGTGCGCAACGGTCAACGTATACGCATTGCGGGCCGCGAAGTGGTGCGCGGAGACATGCTGCTGATGGAAGAGGGCGATCGCGTGCCGGCGGATGCCGTGTTGATTTCCGCCAACGACGTGCTGGTGGACGAATCGCTGCTCACCGGCGAATCGGTATCGGTTCAGAAAACGGCGTGGGACGGTGCCTTGCAAATGACGCGTCCGGGCGGCGACGGATTGCCGTTCGTTTATTCGGGTACTTTGCTGACGCGCGGTCAGGCGCTGGCGGAAGTCGTCGCCACCGGCACTCGCACCGAAATCGGCCGGATCGGCGTTGCTTTGGCGGGCGCAGAGGCCGAGCTTACGCCATTGCAGCAGGAGACCGCGCGCGTGATACGCCGGATCGCGGGTCTGGCCATCGTGCTTGCCGCGATTCTGGTGGTGATGTACGGCGTACTGCGCGGCGGCTGGGTGGACGCGTTCCTCGCCGGCATTACGCTCGCGATGGCGATTCTGCCGCAGGAGTTTCCGGTCGTGCTGACCGTGTTCCTCGCGCTCGGCGCCTGGCGTATTTCAAAGCAGCGGGTGCTGACGCGCCGCATCCCCGCGATTGAAACGCTGGGCGCGGCGACCGTGCTGTGCGTAGACAAGACCGGCACGCTTACTATGAATCGCATGACGGTGAGACGCCTGTATTGCGACGGCAGGGTGCATGACATGCCGCGCGGCGCGGCGTCACCGCCACCCGAATTTCGCGATCTGGTCGAATACAGCGTGCTTGCGAGCGAACTCGATCCGTTCGACCCGATGGAAAAAGCGTTTCTCGAACTCGCTGACATCGCAGGTGGTCGTTCGCATGCAGGCTGGACCATCGTCAAGGAATATCCGTTGTCGTCCTCGCTGCTGGTCCATGCGCACGGATGGCAGGCGGCAGGACAGGAAAGTTTTATCGTGGCGGCGAAAGGAGCGCCGGAGGCGGTGTTCGGGTTGTGCAGGCTTCCGGCTGAAAAGCGCGCGCTGCTGGATGAGGCCGTCGCACGCATGGCGGACGACGGGTTGCGCGTGCTGGCCGTGGCGCGTGGCGTGTTCGGCGGTGGCGATTGGCCGGCTAACCTCGACGCCATCGAATTTACGCTGCTCGGTCTGACCGGGCTCGCTGACCCGGTGAGGCCGACGGTGGCGGCCGCGCTCGCGGAGTGTTACACCGCCGGCATGCGAGTGATCATGATTACCGGCGATTATCCCGGTACGGCGCGGGCGATTGCGCGGCAGATTGGCCTGGCGGGAGACAGGGAGGTTGTTACGGGTGCCGAACTCGACAGCTTCGACGACACGACACTGCGCACCAAGGTCGGCAGTGTGAATATTTTTGCCCGCGTCGTGCCCGAGCAAAAGCTGCGGCTGGTCAAAGTCCTCAAGGAAAACGGCGAGGTGGTCGCCATGACGGGCGACGGCGTCAACGATGCGCCAGCGCTCAAAGCCGCCGATATCGGCATTGCGATGGGTGGACGCGGCACCGACGTCGCGCGTGAATCGGCGTCGCTGGTGTTGCTCGACGATGACTTCGCGTCCATCGTCCACACCGCGCGCCTGGGCCGGCGAATTTACGAGAACATCCGCAACGCGATGTGTTACGTGCTGGCGGTGCACGTGCCGATCGCCGGGATGTCGCTGCTGCCGCTGGTGTTCGGCTGGCCGCTCGTGTTTTTGCCCGAGCATATCGTGTTCCTGGAGTTCGTCATCAATCCCGCATGCTCAATTGTGTTTGAAGCGGAGGAGGTCGACGACGATGTCATGCGACGTCCGCCGCGCGTGCCCGGCGAGCCGTTGCTGGGCGGCTGGATGCTCGCGTCCAGCCTGCTGCAGGGCTTCAGCGTCCTGGTCGCCGTCGCGATCGTTTTCGGCATGAATTATTACGCAGGCGGCGGTGAGGCGATAGCACGCGCCATGGCGTTCACGACGATAGTGCTGGGCAACCTGGGGTTGATCCTGGCCAACCGTTCGCGTTCGTTGCTGATCGCGCATACGCTGCGCCGGTTCAATCCCGCGCTGTGGTGGATCATCGGCGGCACGCTCGCGGGTGTTGCGCTTGTGCTCTATGAGCCATACCTGCGCAGTCTGTTCAGGTTCGCCCCGTTGTCTTTCGCCGACCTTCTGATATGCATTGTGGCGACATTGCTCAGCTTGGCCTGGTTTGAGGTCTACAAGTTGATTCATTTGCGGGCCACTAAGGTGCAACCCGGAAGATGACGTGCCCACCGCCGCCAGTCCTGTAGAGAAAATGTCGTCTGGGGAGGCGTGGTGGCTCGCGCCGCCGGAGGTATCGGCCGCTGTGCGCGCCACCGGCCTGTCCGGCGCAGACGCGCGCGAACGCTTGTCACGCTTCGGTCCCAATCTGTTTCGCGACCATCCGGTGCAATCGCTGCTCGTCCAGTTCATCAGTCGCTTCAAAAATCCCCTGGTCATCATTCTCTTGATGGCAAGCGCGATATCCGCATTTACCGGCGAGGTCGCGAACTTTCTGATCATCGCGCTGATAGTCATATTGAGCGTGACGCTGGATTTCGTGCAGGAGTATCGCGCCGGCAAGGCCGCGGAAAAATTGCGCCTGGCCGTTTCGCTGCGCGCCACTGTGATGCGCGACGGCAAGAGCCTGGACGTGCCGGTTGCCGAAGTGGTGCCCGGCGACA
>JAYVME010000106.1:0-5752 GCA_043759115.1 Betaproteobacteria bacterium
TAGCTGCCGATCCATTGGTAGGCGGTCGCGAACATCGCCGGTCCCACCAGGATTCCGCCGAAACTCCATACCATCGCGCCGCCGGTCGTCACACTGACCATGCCGCGCGGACTGCGCCGCGCGATCTCGGCAAGAAATATGCCGTTCCAGCCGACTGCGCTGGCGCCGAATACGATCAGCAGCAGAACCAGTACATACGCCGGCCATAGCGGCGTGACCAATGCGGTTGCCGCGCAACACGCGATCATGACGATATTGAGTCTGAACAACATCCTGAATCCATCGCCGGATCGATCGGTGTACCAACCCCAGACGACGCGCCCGATTACTCCGGAACCCTGTGTGACCGACAACAGCAATCCCGCGGCGACCAGCGTGTATGCCACTTCCTCGACCAGCATGATGACCAGAAAGCTGGCGAGACAAAGCTGGACGAACGAATAGCAGAACGTGGCGACCGCGAGCCAGCGCAAGGCCGGCACGCCCCACAGCACGGCCAATCCCGCAAACAACGGCCGCCCGCGCCCCGTATCCGGCTGACGATCATCGTCCCACTGCGCGCGCACCCTCTGCAAGACGACGAGCGTCACGAGGGCTATCGTCATCACCATGCCCAGCGCCCAGCGCCAGCCGAACGCGTGCGTAATCGCCGGCGCGGTGAGAGCGACCACCAGCCAGCCGAGCGGCACGCCCGTCTGCTTGATCGAAAAAATAAGGTTGCGGTTTTGCGCCGGGCTGAAGCGAAACAGTAAATGCGTCGACGCCGGCGTCATGACACTCATGCCAAGACCGAGCAAAATCGATGCCGCGGCTATGGCCGCGATGCTTGCGCTCATCGCAAGCAACATTCCCGCCGCGCACAGCGCGAGTCCCGCCTGCGTCACCCGGCACGCACCAAAGCGCGGAATCGCGCCGCTCAGGAATGACGTCGCCAGCGTCGCGGTCCCGTAGGCAAGGCTCAACTGATAACCGACCGTCGACGCCGGCACGCCCAGATCGAGTGCGAGCCTCGGTGCAATCACCGGAAATATCGCAAAGCCCATCACCGACGCGACTTGCGCGATGGTCGTCGCCGCAACCACCGCAATCACGGTCGAACGTGGCAATTCGACCGGCGTCGTTACGCGCGTCATGCGCGGCCGGACAACGGCCGTGAGGCGTCATGCCGCAATTGGCGGAAGCGGCAATCACAGGGCGCAGCAAACACTACGCCGCAATCCCGCAGCGGGACGCCCGTCGCTGCCGGCGCGCGCCAGGCCGGCGTCATACGAGCCGGGCCGAGAATTTTGTCCATCCGTACATAATGGTCTCCACCTTCAGCGCGACGTTCGCCGCCGCGCCGCCGTCAGTCGAATCTACCTTACCCGCGCACCGCCGCGCAAGTACGCCCGCCGGGTTATCTGATCGGCGAGACAGACTCCAATTGACATGTCACAGCAGGCTCCCTAATATTTCAACTATCGCAAGAGCCGCCCCGTGGTCACTTCCTCCCCCAGCCGTCCCCGCATCGTCGCGCCAGCCGTTCCACTGCTGACCGACCGCGCGTACGAGCGCATCAAGCACGACATCATCACGTGCGCCATCGCGCCGGGCACCGAAATTTCCGAACCGCGGCTATGCACCCATTACCGGCTGGGCAAGGCGCCGGTGCGCATGGCGCTGAACCGGCTCGCGCACGACGGACTGCTGCGCGCCATTCCACGCCGCGGCTATCGGGTCACCCCGGTCACGCTGAAAGACATCCAGGACGTGTTCGAGCTGCGTCTGATGCTCGAACCGGCGGCCGCGCATATGGCGGCGGGCAAAGTCGATGCCCAGCGCTTGCGCGTGCTCGACGAAGCATGCCGTCACGGCTATCAGTCGAACGACATCAAGAGCATCACGTGCTTTCTCGAAGCTAACAAAGCCTTTCATGTCGCCATCGCGCAGGCCACGGGCAATGGCCGGCTCGCGGTCATGGTCGCGCAACTGCTCGACCAGATGACGCGGCTGCTGCATCTGGGCCTCGGGCTACGCAATCGTTCGCAGGAAATGCAGCATGAGCACCGCGCGCTGGTCAAGGCGCTGTCGCGCGGCGACCGCGAAACCGCAGAACGGATCTCGCGCGAGCAGATCGAGGCCGCGCGCAACATGGTGCTCTCCGCGATCATGACCAGTCATACCGTGATGAATCTGGCAATTACAGGCGAGCACGGCTGACGAAAAATCGCACAAAGCCAATGCAACCGCCGATGAACGCAGATAAAATCAAGATCAAAATTCCAGGAAAGATTGGAGCAGACGATGAAAGCAGTAGTACTCAAGCAGCACGGCGTGATTGAAAGCCTCGAATACGTCACCGATTTTCCAGACCCCAGGGTGATCGACGGTCATGTCGTGATCCGCGTCGGCGCGACGTCGTTCAACTATCACGATATTTTCACGGTGCGCGGCATGCCCGGCATCAAGGTGCCCATGCCCATGATCATCGGTCTCGATATCGCCGGTGAAATTCTCGAGGTTGGCGGCGGCGTGACCGGCTGGAAGACCGGTGACCGCGTGCTCGTCAACCCGCTCAACAAGCAAAAAGGCCTGATGGGCGAGATGATGCACGGCGGGCTTGCCGAAAAATGCCTGGTCGCGGCGGACCAGCTGATCAGGATGCCTGACAGCGTGACCTTCGAGCAGGCGGCGGCGTTGCCGGTAGCCTACGGCACCGCGCACCGCATGATCATCACCCACGACACCATCAAAAAAGGCGACAAGGTACTCGTACTCGGCGCCAGTGGCGGCGTTGGCACCGGCTGCGTATTACTGGCGAAAATGCTCGGTGCGGAGGTCATCGCCTGCGCAAGCAGCGCCGACAAGATTCAGCGCCTGAAAGACCTCGGCGCCGACCACGTCATTAATTACAAGGACACCGATTTCTCGAAATGGGCGGTCGAAAAATTCGGCAAACCGCAGCGCCGCAATTACGAAGGCGGTGTCGATGTCGTCATCAATTTCACGGGCGGCGACACTTGGGCGCCGTCGTTAAAGTGCGTCAAGCGCGGCGGCAAGATTCTCGTGTGCGGCGCGACCGCCGGGTTCGACCCGAAAGAAGACCTGCGCTATATCTGGAGTTTCGAACTGAAGATCATCGGCTCCAACAGCTTTTACGACGAGAATTTGCAGGCGCTGATGGACCTCATCCAGCAGGGCAAAATGAAGCCTGTTATCGACGAAGTGCTGACTCTCGAAAATGCCGCGCAGGGATTGAAGTTGATCGAGAACCGCGAAGTATTCGGCAAGGTGGTGATTTGTCCCTGACCGCATCGAGTCCGGCCGCCGCAGACGCGACACTGCCTGAGCCGGAGCCGCGCGGTTATCCGGGCAACCTGGGTTTGCTGTTCGCCGCGCACGCACACTCGGAACGCACGGCCGTCGTCGATCTTTATATCCCCGGCCGGCCGCGTGAGGTGAGCTACCGCGCGCTCGATGCGATGTGCAACGCAGCGGCGCGCGGACTGGTGCGCGCCGGCTTGAAACCCGGCGACCGCATCGGCATCCTGTCGCTCAATCGCATCGAGTTCGTCGCCACGTTTCTGGGTGCGATGCGCGCCGGTGTCGTGCCGGTGCCGGTCAACATCAAACTCACCGCCGACGCAATCGCATTTATCCTCGCGGATGCCGGCGCGATACTCGTCTTTGCCGAGCCCGCGCTGCGCAAACTGTGCCCCGCGGGCCTGCGCGTGGTCGAATTCGGCGGCGACGGCGATGAGACTTACGAGCGATTTGCGGATCCCGGCGCCTTCACTGCATTTGAACCCGCTACGGGCTCGGTCGCCGTGCAACCATACACATCAGGCTCGACCGGCCGGCCAAAAGGCGTGCTGCTCACGCATTACGGCCAGAACTGGAGCCGCCGTGTCCTCGCGTGGTCGCGGCGCACCACGCCGCGCGACGTAATCCTGGTCGCCGCCCCCCTGTACCACAAAAATGCGTTGAACGCGATCAAGCAGGGCCTCACTGCCGGCGCGCTGCTGCCGCTGCTGCCGCAGTTCAACGTCGAGCGCTATATCGATGCCATCGGCACCTACCATTGCACGGTGATTTCGGGCGTGCCGACGATGACTTCGATGGTGCTCGCGCAAAAAGACCGTCTCGCCGTCACCGACGTCTCGTCGGTGCGCACCGTCATGATGGGCAGCGCGCCCGCATCGCGCCAGATACTGAGCGAGCTCCAGCAATACTTTCCCAACGCCGAAGCACTGGTCGTGTACGGCGTGACCGAGGGCGGACCGGTGCCACTCGGCCCGCACCCGCAAGGCAAACCGCGTCCGCCGGGCTCGATCGGCGTGCCGTATGCGGGCACCGAAGCCAGGCTCATCGGCGGCGCCTCAGACGATGAAAGCGCCGACGAAGGGGAACTCGTCCTGAAAAATCCAGGCATCCTGCTCGCGTACCACAATCTGCCCGCCGAGACTGCCAAGCGTATCCGCGACGGCTGGTATCACACGGGCGACATCTGCCGGCGCGACCGCGACGGGTTTTATTATTTCGTCGGCCGCAACGACGACATGTTCGTGTGCGGCGGCGAAAATATCTTCCCGATCGAAGTCGAGTCTCTGCTCGAACGCCATCCCGCCGTGCATCAGGCGGTGGTGTTGCCGTTCGACCACGAAATGAAGGGCCAGGTGCCGTACGCTTTCATCGTCCTGCGCGCGGGCCATGCCGCGACCGAGGAAGAGATCAAAACCTACGCGCTCGCGGGTGGTCCGGCGTTTCAGCACCCGCGCCGCGTGTTCTTCCTCGAGCGCATGCCGCTCGCCGGCACCAACAAAATCGACCAGCGGCTGTTGCGCCGCCTGGCCACTGATCAAACTTCCGACAAGCCGATTTCCGACCAGAAAAAAAAACGGAGCAAACCATGGCTGATGCAATGACGATCGAAAAACTGCAACAACTCATCACGCGCGGGCCGTTCAACCAATGGCTCAACTTCACGATCCTGAAAATGGATGACGCCGGGATCGAAGTCAAAGCCACCTGGCGCGAGGAATGGGTGGTGAATCCCGACCGCCGATACACGCATGGTGGAATTCTTGCGGCTATTGTCGATGTCGCCGCCGATTACGCGATTGCCGCCCAACTCGGACGCCCGGTACCGACTATCGATATCCGCGTCGATTATCACAAGGCCGCCATGCCCGGTGATTTGATTGCCAAAGCGAAGATTGTGCGCAGCGGCAGCCATTACTCAACCGCCGAAGCTTATGTCTACGACCAGGAGGGTGCGCTGGTCGCCAGTGGGCGCGGCACCTACTTTACTGCTTCACCCAAAACCTAAAGCGTTGAAACCGCCGATTTTATGACTGAATTCACCGACGTAAAACCGCTGCCGCGCGCAACACCGCGCCGCATCCGCTACGACCTCGTCGGCCAGCGGCTTCTACTGGTCGGCGTCATACTCGCCGTATGGTGGCTCTTCTCGTTGCGGATTCCGCATTACACCCTGCCCGGCCCGCCGCGCGTGTACGACGCATTCAGCCTGATACTCGGCAACGGCGATCTGTGGCGCAACCTCGGCATCACACTCGAACGCGTCTCAATCGGCTTCGCGCTGGCGGCCATCATCAGCGTGCCGCTCGGCATCATGTTTGGCGCGATCCGCCGGCTCGGTGAATTCTTCGAGCCGGTGCTGCCGGTGCTCAATACAGTGTCGTCGGCGATCTGGGCGATTTTCGCAATCATCTGGTTCGGCATCTCCGAAAGCACCATTATCTTCGTGGTC
>JAYVME010000107.1:0-5746 GCA_043759115.1 Betaproteobacteria bacterium
AATCCGATGGTCGTTTTTGCGCGCGCCGACCATCCACTCGCCAAAGAGAGCGGGATTACGCTCGAGCGCCTCGCCCAGGAACCGTTCCTGATACGCGAACCCGGTTCCGGCACGCGCATGGTTGCGCAAGAAATCTTCGAAAAACACGGCTTGCAGCCGAAGGTGCGCATGGAGCTCTCTACCAACGAAGCAATCAAACAGGCCATACTCGCCGGTCTCGGCATCTCCATCCTGTCGCGCTATACCCTGGGCCTCGATGTCGAACAAAAGCAACTCGTCACGCTCGATGTCGAGGGCTTTCCGCTCGAACGTCATTGGTATTTCGTTTATCCGGTCGGCAAGAATTTGCCGATGGCGGCGCAAGCTTTCATGGATTTTACCCGCCGCCATTCGAAACAACTGGTGCTCGAACATCTGGCAGTGATAGGCAACAGAGAATTTACGGCTTCTATGCAGGCATAAATGTCTTTGAATGCCGCTCGGCGCGAGGGATTGCGTGCTTCGCGGTCAAGGTGGTCAAAAAATTGCGGGCAACAATCACTGAAAAAAGGGCGCCCGCAGCCGCCCTTTTTATTTGTCGCGCGAGCCTGGTCAGCGGTTTTGTTTAAACGAGGACTGCGAGATCTGCAGTTTCTCCAGCGCTTCGAGCTTCTGCAGCCGCTTATCGATGATGTCGAGAATGCGCACCGACTCCTTGGAGGAATTCTGCAGGTTCGAGAATACGGTCGTCCAGTCCATTTTGGCGATGGCCCGGCGCATCGCCTGCTGTTCGGCGCGCATCGAGCGCATGGTGTTGACGAAAAACACAGCCGAGACTCCCGCCAGTATCAGCGTTAAGGTCAATACGACGAGTATCGCAATCAATATCGATTCGGTAGTCATGAACTCTCGCTCCGGAAACTAAAAACGGCAAACGCGGGCAACATTTCCACGGAAAAAAGGGTGAGAAACCCCGCTTTTTTGATGATAGCCGATAAAGCCCATCAACGGCCACTGGCAGCGGGACCTATTTGCCACCAAGGCGACGTAAATTATCGGGCGGAGCCGTCGCCGACGAGGCTGAACGGCGCCCAATGTAGCCGTCGAACAATTGGGATGCCATGCACCATCGCACGTCAATTTGTCGAATATTCACGTTTCCGGATCACAACGCCCAATTTTCCACGAGCAGTCCGCTCACTCGGCGAAAGTGCTTTTCGTTATTCGTCACCAGGACGGTGTTCGTGCTTCTCGCATGGGCCGCGATCATCATGTCCATGTTGCCTATGGGCGTGCCACCGGCTTCCAGCTTGACGCGGATCTCGGCATAGTGCCCGGCTGCCGTACTATCCCATGCCAACACATCGAGCCGGCGCACGAAATCCTCGACGTCCAGGCGGATCGCCTTGCCCGCGCCCACGGACTTCACTCCGTAAAGCAATTCGGCGTGAGTAATGACTGAAATGCAAAGCTGGCTGCTGTCAAGTTTCCTGAAGCGCGCACGAACGGACTCGGGGCGATTACGGATGATGTAACTGCTGATATCCGTATCCAGCATGTAGCGCTTCACTTGAACAGCCGGCGCTTCTGTGGCGGGGCATCCTTGCGGCGGGACATGAAGTTCGCCGGCGCCTTCGGTCCGGCGTCGAAGAAATCGTCCCAGGAAGCCGGTTTGTTCGACAGGATCACCTTGTCGCCGACCCTGCTGATGAATACTTCATCCCCCTCGAAGCGGTACTTGGCGGGCAGACGCACGGCCTGACTGCGACCGTTCTTGAACAGTTTGGCGGTTTGCGATTTGGCCTTCTTGCGTCCCGCCGAGCGGGGAGTCATGTCGACCGCTTTGGGGCGTCCCACTTTTGTGAGTTCGGCAATTACTGACGACAGACGACGTTTCAAATTGATGTCGCCAGCCTTGGGCGACGAGTAATACTTCGCCACTCGGGATCAGAACAAGGATTGCTTTCGAACCAGCTTTCCTCGCGGTTTCGGCGCCCGGGAACGAATAGCGAGAAGTTGTCTTGCGGTCAGCGGTGGATAGGGCTCCTCGCCAGATCCCGAACCGCGCGGCCCGTCCCCAAGTAGTTCATCGCGTAAACGAGCAATCGCAAGATGAAGGGTCTGGGTCTCGTTGAACCCCAGCGTTTTTGCCACCTCGCTAAACGTCTCGTGACTCACCGTAGTCACCGTATCATCCTTGAATTTGAATAGGAGCGACTTTCGTTTGGTTACCGCGGATTTGATCGCTGTCGTCATAACTATGCAATGCCCGTGTAATGTCAATGATATATAGTTAGTATATACCTAGTCTATATTTCCGTGCAACGTGATTCGCCGGGTCAGTATCTATGCAGGTAACCTACAAGTTTCCCCATCCTGGTTTCCCCCCTCGCCTTTCGAGACCGGTTCTCCGGCTTGCAAGAGTTGAAGGAGCAAACCGCGACAAAATCCGCGCACTAATGTAGCGCAGGCGACCTCGCCTGCAGGGTGTCGTTCAGGAGCAGGCCAGTGGCCCGCGCTACACACCGCACGGCGCAGACGCGCAAAGAATGGCGGACAGGATGATGTTAACGCCCGCCATCTCCCACCAGACTGAACGGCGCCCAAAAAGCCGGATGCGCGTAGCTGAATGTCGTACGCCCCGTGGCATCGACTGCGCTCTTGTCCATCAGCGAGAGCATCGACTGCTTGAGCGCCTCCGCGCGCGTGAGCGCCGGGTTCTCCGACTGCCGCCTGAATAGCTCCGTCGTCAGAAGCCGCGCCGAGGTGGTTTCCACCACCCAGTTTGAAACGAGCAAGCTGCGCGCGCCGGCATAGAAGAACGCGCGCCCCAACCCCGATACCGCTTCGCTCGCCCTGCCGTCGGCCGCCGCCGTGTTGCACGCCGAGAGCACCACCCAATCAGCATCTAACACGGAGATTACGGAGATTAGGGTTAAGATTAGGGTCAGTTTTGCATTGACGTACGCTAATGCAAGACTCTCTCGATCCACTCAAGACTTGACCCTCTCGATCCACTTTATCGCGAGTCACCAATCAAATTAAACGGCGCCCAAAAGAACGGAGCGCGAAATCTTTCGTCCTTCAGCAATGCAAGCTGCGCCTGCCGCAATGCCTCGCGCCGATCGTTGCCTTTGACTAGTGCGCCATAAAAAATGGACATCAACTGTTCCGTTGATTCATCGGCGACAGGCCAGAGGCTGACCAACAGTGAGGCGGTTCCCGCGCCCAGGAATGCACGCGTGAATCCCCAGATTTCGTCGCCATTCGAAACGCGCCCGAGCCCGCTGTCGCAAGCGCTCAACACCACAAGCTGACAACTGGACAAGTTCATCCCGTAAACCTCACGTGCTTCGAGGTCACCGCTCTCCTTGAGGTTGCCGGCCAGCTTGATACGAGAGTAAAGCGGATCGATATTGTCGACTTCGGCGTGTGCCGCGATGTGCACGAGGCGCATGCTGTTTGCCATTTGCATTACGCGGTCTTTGGTAGCCTCCTTTTGGACGAAGATTTGTGCGTCTGGAAATACGCTTTTCAGTCGCTCGACTTCCCGTTGCGCAGCGGGTAGCGCAAGCGCCGGATTGTTCAGGTCCGGATTGCCGATGCCGAGCACTGGCATAGCCTTGCTCATCAACGGGCGTCGCAGCAACCCTGCAAGCACGGCTGCTGAAGGCGCATAGGCAATGGCATGCCGCTCGATCAGGTAGCTCTTGCCGTCGCCGAGCGCCTGGAACGGCAGGTAATGCAGCGAAGCGTGCGGTACGATGACGAGATTTTCGCCATCCTTCAACGCGAGAGGAATGATAAGCCGTTCGTATAAACCTGCGCCGAGTTCGGTAGCGATTACGCGACGGTCTATCAGCGCATCGCGAAAATGTTCGACCAGTCGTGCAAGCGCATCACGCTCGATAGGCACACTGGCCAGTTGGACCCCTGCGCGCCGCACTACCCAAACGAGGGTGCGGCCGGGAAGTACGTGATACTCTACCAGCACCGTTCCGTCCGGCAACCCGGCGCGAATGTCAGAAAGCGATTGCGAAGCCGTGAACGATTCGGTGAATGCTGCGCTTCCCTGCCCGATTTGCACGCGGTTGCGAACGAGATCGAGCAGCGCGCGCGACCGGCCTCGTTCGCTTATCTCGAAGGCCCGGTCGCTGTCTCCATCCTCGGCGAGTAAGCTGACGGCTTGGTCGAACACCTGCTGCATTTCGCCGAACAAGCCGGATTTGAATTCCTCGTTGTGAAATCGCGCTCGCACCGATTCAGCAACCTGCACCGCCTCCAGGTAAGCCTTCACCGCAGCGGCGCGGTTTCCCGCGGCCAGTTGCGCCCGTCCCAACCCTTGGAGCGCGAAGACGCGGGCGTAATCGTTCTCCTGCCCTTTCAGTTCAGCCAATGCATCCTCGAAAAGCTTCACCGCTTCTGCAGGCTTGCCTTCGGCCAACAGCAGCGCCGCTCGGGTGCGCTGCAAAAGCTGGCGGCGATCCGCCCTGGACGGCATACCTACGTCATCGAGCAGCTTGCGGGCATCCTCCGTCCGGCGGGCGGCAACCAGCGCGTTGGCAAGAGACACTTGCGGGAAAAACTTCACGTTTCGAGTAGCCTCATCCAGCGCTTTTTTATACTCGTCTATGGCTTCGGCTGGATGCCCCTGCCGCATGCGAATGTCACCGAGCACCTTGTAAGCGACTACGGATATCTCAGGCCAACTTCCTCCGCGTCGCGCGTGTTGCAGAGCCTCTGTCGCATATTGCTCCGCCCTGCTTAGATTTCCAGCGTAGCTGAAAATCATGCTGAGATCGCGTTTGGCATATGCCATTGCCTGGTCGTTTCTTCCCTCGCTGCCGAGAAAAAGCGCCTTGACCGCGCTGCGCACCGCCTCGCGCAATTGGCCGGCATCAGCCAGTTGCACCGCGGTTGCGCAATACTGTCCCCACTGTTGTTTCACCCCGTCGGCGTCGTACAGCGCCCGGCCTTCTGTGGTGAGATTTGCGACCGATTCCGCTTCCGCGAGGCGCATGCGCGCCAATTTGGCTGCGTCGTCTGCTCTCGCGGCTGGGAAAATCAACAGCAGTGCAAAGAGAAAAGCGATTCGGCTCATGTAATCCTCCCCTGCGCTCAATAGGCCTGGAATACGCGATTCGCTCGCTGGTCTCGCGTATCTCATCATGATTTCCATAGACGCGAGCGCCTATTCCCCTGCAAGCTGTTTCAATCGCGCATCCTCCGGCCGCTCGGCGGACAGCGTCTTCCAGTATTTGCGTGCCTCGTCTTTCAATTCCACCTGGTCGAGCCACGCCGCGTACGCGATGCGACTCGACAGCGGCGCAGACCCGGCGGGGCGCAATGCGTCGGCCTGCGCCCGCAGATCTGCAGGGGCAACAGCGAAATCCGCGGAACTCGAATATTTCCGGCCGTCGGGCAACCGCGCGGATACTTCCCATGTGTAAGGCACGCCTTCCTTCAGCCGCACGCTCGCCGGAAGTTTGAACGATGTCTTGTCCACCTGGGCCTCGTGCACGGTCGCGCCCGTGTCGTCGGTAATCTCGATCTGGTATTTGGCGCCGGGCTGCAGTTCCTTCCAGCGGAACTCCGGTTGGGACTCCAAGGTGCGCGTCTTGTGCAGGTTCAGGAGTTGGATGCGCGCGCCGGTGGGGAACCCGCGCATGACCATCGCCCCCTGCGCCATGCCGACCGGCTTGATGCGTATGTCCTTGCCGCCCTTGCCGAGCGATGGACTGCGCTTTTCGGGTTTGGCGCCGCTGGT
>JAYVME010000108.1:0-5736 GCA_043759115.1 Betaproteobacteria bacterium
GAGCCGGTCGAGGATTTCTTTCGGCGCGGGCAGGCTCACGCTTGCCTTGCGCAGCAAGACGACGGAGGCCACCGGCACCAGTGCTTTCACGCCGTCCACGATAAACTTGAGCAGGTGATCGGCGTTGCCCTTGCTGTTATCAAGTATGCCCAGGCGTAGCCCGCCGCTCGCAAACTTGCGCTGTTCCTTCGCCTCCGCCGTCGCGGGTACCGGCGCTTCCGGCACCACCAATGTAATTATCTTGCTCATCACTCACTCCTTCTGCGTTTGCGCTCTATTGGATTGTTGCTGACGTTACCGGTTTTCCTTTGCGTCGATCCTCACCCCCGCCCCCTCTCCACACGTGGAGAGGGGAGCTTCGAGTTCCCTTCTCCCTCGGGGAGAAGGGATAGGGATGAGGGCTGGCGTCCTTTGCGGCTCAAGCTTTAACCCCTAACATCTCGGCCGCATGCTTGCGCGTGGTGTCCGTGATTTTAACCCCGCCGAGCATGCGCGCAATCTCTTCGACGCGTTCCGCATTGCCGAGCGCGGTAACGCGGCTCGCTACCTTGCCGTTGGCTGCCGTTTTCGTGACCTGCCACTGCAAGTCGGCGGACGCCGCGACCTGCGGCAGATGCGTCACGCACATCACCTGGTGTTCTGTGCCGAGTTTCTTCAGCATCTGCCCGACGATCTCCGCGACGCGCCCGCCGATGCCCGCATCGACCTCGTCGAAGATCAGTGTCGGCACCTGCGCAATTTCGCTCGCCGCCGTCTGTATCGCCAGACTGATGCGCGAGAGTTCGCCGCCCGACGCCACTTTCGCCAGCGGTCGCGCCGCAATGCCTTTGTGCGCGGAGACCAGAAACTCGATCTGCTCGAGCCCGTTCGAATTGCCTTCGGCCAGCGGCGTCAATGCGATTTCGAAACTACCGCCCGCCATCGCCAGCGTCTGCATCGCAGCGGTGACTTTTTCCGCAAGCTTTTGCGCTGCCTTTTTGCGGCCCGCACTGAGCTTTTTTGCGGCGGCGAGATAGTCCTGATGCGCCGCGGCTTCACTTTTACGCACGGTTTCCACATCGAGACTGCCGCCCAGTTGCCGCAGCCGCTCGCTGGCGCGCGCCAGCGCATCGGGCAGCAATTCCGGCGTCACGCGATACTTGCGCGCGCTCGCATGCACGGCATCCAGCCGCTGCTCAATCTCTTTGAAGCGCGCGGGATCGAGGTCGAGCCGCTGCTGGTAATCGCGCAGCATGTAGACCGCCTCCTGTGCCTGCGCCTGCGCCGCCGTGACGACATCGATGATGTCTTTCAGGCGCGCGTCGTATTCGAGCAGGTGGTTGAGCTTCGAAGTGACGGCACCCAACTGAGTAACGCTCGATTGGTCGCCCTCCGACAACGCATCCATCGCATACTGCGCGCCTTCGATGAGACTTTGTGCATGCGCGAGCCGCGCGTGCTCGGCGAGGTGCTCCTGCCATTGCGCGGCGCTGAATTTCAATTGGTCGAGTTCGCGCACCTGCCATTCGAGCTGTTCGCGCTCGGCCGCGAACGCCGCGGCATTGGTCTCCAGACCGGTAAGCTGGCTGCGTATCTCCTGCCATCGACGCCACGCACCGGCGACGGCGACGGCCGCTTCTTCCAGTCCGGCATAGGCATCGAGCAATCCGCGCTGCGCCGCCCCGCGCATGAGCGATTGATGTTCGTGCTGGCCGTGAATATCGACGAGATGTTCGCCCGCCTCGCGCAATTGCGCGGCGGTCGCGCTGCGGCCGTTGATAAACGCGCGCGAGCGGCCGCCGCTGTCGATTACGCGCCGTACGAGGTACGCGTCATCGTCGCCGGCGAGATCGTTATCGGCCAGCCAGCGCTTAAGCGGCTTCATCCGCGCGATATCGAATTCAGCGCTGATCTCGGCCTTCTCCGCGCCCTGCCGCACCACCGCCGCGTCGCCGCGCCCGCCCAGCACCATCGCCAGCGCGTCGATCAGGATCGACTTGCCGGCACCCGTTTCCCCCGTCAACGCGGTAAAGCCCGCGCCGAATTCGAGCTCGATGCGCTCGACGATGACGAAGTCCGTGATGTTCAGAGCGCGCAGCATCAGAAAATACAAGGATGAGGGATGAAGGATGAAGGATGAAGGCTTAAGGCAAGAGCAACCTCTACGCGCCGGCGGTGATTTTCTTCATCCTTCATCCTTCCGCCTTCATCCTTCGCTTCTAGTAAAATTCCGTCCAATGCAGCTTGGCACGCAGCATGTTGTAGTAATCGTGCCCCACCGGATGCAGGAGGCGTATCGTGTGCGCATAGCGGCGCACCACGACGCGGAAGCCCTCGCGCAGATCGAAACGCGAATGGCTGTCAAAGTGGGCGCGCGGATCGGAACCGCTATTGACTATGATTTCGACCACGCTGTCGCTGCTGATGACGATCGGCCGGCTGGAGAACGTGTGCGGACAAATCGGCACCAGCGCCATCGCGGAAATCGACGGATGAATGATTGGCCCGCCTGACGACAGCGCATACGCGGTGGAACCCGTGGGGGTGGCGACTATCAGGCCGTCGGCGCGCAGCGCGTACAAAAACTTGCCGTCGATGCGCACTTCAAGCTCGATCATGCTGCCCTTGACGCCCTTCGACACCACCGCCTCGTTGAACGCGAGCACGTCGAACACGCGCTCCTTGGCGTCGAAAACCTCGGCGGCGAGCAGCAGGCGCTCTTCGGTGACGTAGTTGCCATCAAGTATCGCGCCGATGGTCTCGATCATGGTGTCGAGCGAAATGTCCGTGAGAAATCCCAACCGCCCCTGATTGATGCCGATCAACGCGACTTCGAACGGCGCCAGCGTGCGCGCGATGTTGAGCATGGTGCCGTCGCCGCCCAGCACGATGGCGAGATCCGCTTCGCGGCCGATGTCCTCGAGTGCCAGCACCGGGTAGCGGCTGTCGCCGATATGCGATGCGGTCAGCCCGTCGATCAGCACCTTGACGCCGCGCCGCGCGAGGTAATCGCCCAGTTGAAGGAGCGGAGCGGCGATTTCCGGGCTCTTGTACTTGCCGATGAGGCCGACGGTCTTGAAGGGCGGATTCATGGCAGCATTATATGTGAATGTCGGGCGCCCTTTCGTGTGTTCTCGCGCGCGTTTCACCCCGCGGCTGCCGATTTGTGTAGAATTAATCGATGCCTATGGATATGCCCAACCTCAACGAGCGCGCGCAAACGCTGCTCAAAGCGCTGGTCGAGCGGTATATCGCCGATGGCCAGCCGGTGGGTTCGCGCGCACTGTCGCGCGTCTCGGGGCTCGACCTCTCGCCGGCCAGCATCCGCAACGTCATGGCCGACCTCGAAGAGATGGGGTTTATCGCGAGCCCGCACACGTCGGCCGGCCGCATTCCAACGCCGCGCGGTTACCGCTTCTTCGTCGACACCCTGCTCACGATCAAGCCCCTCGATAACGTCGAGATTCACCAGCTTGAGGGCCAGCTGCACACCGAAAACCGCCAGCGCATAGTCGCCTCAACATCGCAATTGCTGTCGGACCTCACGCGCTTCGCCGGCGTAGTCGTCACGCCGCGCCGCGCCGCGATGTTCCGCCAGATCGAATTCGTGAGCCTTTCGGACAAGCGCATACTCATTATCATCGTGTCGCCCGAAGGCGACGTGCAAAACCGCATCTTCACGCTCGACCGCAGCTACACCCCGGCGGAGCTCGTCGAGGCGGCGAACATGTTGAACCAGCATTACGCCGGCTGCTCGTTCGAAGAAATCCACCGCCGCATCCACGCTGAAATGAAAGAGCTGCGCGAGAACATGTCGCAGCTCATGGCCGCCGCGCTTGAGGTGGGCAGCCAGGCGATGCAGGACGCATCCGATGACGTCGTCATCTCCGGTGAGCGCAACCTGCTCCAGGTGCACGACCTCTCGGGCAACATGACGAACCTGCGCCGGCTCTTCGATCTCTTCGAGCAGAAAACCAGCCTCCTGCAATTGCTCGACATATCGAGCCGCGCGCACGGCGTGCAAATCTTCATCGGCGGCGAATCAGGGCTGGTGCCGCTCGACGAGTGCAGCATCGTCACCGCGCCGTACAAAGTCGACGGCGAAGTCGTCGGCACACTCGGCGTGATCGGCCCGACGCGCATGGCCTACGAGCGGGTGATTCCCATCGTCGACATTACCGCCAAGCTGTTGAGTAGCGCGCTGTCGCATGGCTAGCGCCCGCGAGGCGAGAGGCGTGAGGCGTGAGGCGAACGGCGATCGTGAGGCCGTGCGCCGGCTTTCCCCCTCTCGCCTCACGCCTCACGCCTCTTCGCGCTAACGCGCCATGCCGCGTTATCTCCCGGAACCCGCCTACACTCACGGCAACGCGTCCAAGCCCGGCATCCTGCTGATCAACCTCGGCACGCCGGACGCGCCGACCGCGCCGGCGGTGCGCCGCTATCTGCGCGAATTCCTGTCCGACCCGCGCGTGGTCGAGATTCCGCGCCCGCTGTGGTGGTTGATATTGAATTTATTCATTCTGCCGTTCCGGCCCAAACGCTCGGCCGAGCGCTACGCGCAGATCTGGACCACCGACGGCTCGCCGTTGCGGGTGCATACCGAACGCCAGGCACGCATGCTGCGCGGCTATCTCGGCGAGCGCACCCAGGTGCCGCTCGTTGTCGCGTACGCGATGCGCTACGGCCAGCCCTCGGTGCCTGATGCGCTGGCCGGCATGAAGCAGCAAGGTTGCGATCGCATCCTGGTGGTGCCGCTGTACCCGCAATACGCCGCGAGCACGACTGCCACCGCGCTCGATGTGGTCGGCGCAGTGTTCGCGCGCATGCGCAACCAGCCCGCGCTGCGCTGCGTGCGAAATTTTTTTGACCATCCGGGCTATATTGCGGCGCTCGCGCAAAGCATCAGCGACTACTGGGTCAAGCACGGCCGTCCCGATCATCTGGTGATGAGCTTTCACGGCGTACCGCGCTACACGCTCGACAAGGGCGACCCTTACCACTGCGAATGCCACGCGACCGCTCGGCTCGTCGCCACGGCCCTCAAGCTGACACCCGACAAATACACGGTCACGTTTCAATCGCGCTTCGGCCGCGCCGAATGGCTAAAGCCGTATACCGCCGAAGTGCTGCGGGAATTCGGGCGGCAAAAAACCGGACGCATCGACGTCGTGTGTCCCGGCTTTGTCAGCGATTGCCTCGAAACGCTGGAGGAAATCGCGATCGAAGGCAAAACCATTTTCCTCACCGCCGGCGGCAGGGACTACCACTTCATCGCCTGCCTGAACGAACGCGACGACTGGATACACGCGCTTGCCGACATCGTCGCGGCGAACCTCACCGGCTGGGTCGGCGGCGAGCCATCGGCCGACGCGCTCACGCGTTCGCGCGAACGCGCGCTCGCCCTCGGCGCCAAAGTTTAAGGATGAAGGATGAAGGATGAAAGCGGAAGGATGAGCGGAACTCCGTGTTCCACTCAAGTTTTTGCCGTCAACGACGGTTGCTTTTGCGTGCTTATATCCCTAATTAGCCGTTATCGATCAAAAAGTGGGCTCCAGCCTTGAAATCCGGCAGCGCGCCCCAATAAGTTGAAGGTTGAGCCAATACGAGGGGTAGCAATGCAGGATCAGCACCAAGTACCGATGCCGGCCGAAGGCGAAGCGCCGCAGGCCGCCACGACCGGCGAGCCGGCTGCCACCGACGCAAGAGGCGCGCCAGAGGTGATGCCGTCAATTGAAGCGCTGCTGAAACAAGCCGAAC
>JAYVME010000109.1:0-12610 GCA_043759115.1 Betaproteobacteria bacterium
ATGCTGATGTTCGCGCAGCGCACCGGCACCGAATTCACGCACATTGCCTACAAAGGCGGCGGGCAAGCGGTGATCGACGTGCTGGCCGGCCAGATTCCGCTGCTCGCGACGGCCATCCCGACTGTGCAGGCGCACATCAAGGCGGGCAAACTCAAAGGCATCGCGCTGACCAGCGCGAAGCGTCACGCTTCATTGCCCGATATCGGCACGTTTGCCGAAGCCGGCCTCACGGGGTTCGATGTTTCCGCCTGGTACGCGCTGCTCGCGCCGGCGGGCACGCCCAAACCCGTCGTGGCGAGAATTCATGATGAAGTCGTGAAAATCCTGGCGACACCGGAAATGAAAGAGCGCTTCCTGACCACCATCGGCGGCGATCCGGTCGGCGGCACGCCCGAGCAGTTGGCCGCCGACATCAAAGCCGACATCGCGCGCTGGGCAAAAATCGTCAAGGGCAGCGGCATCAAGCTCGAATAGTAGACGCGTCAATCGGCACGCGCGCCCGACTCTTTCACCACCTTCGTCCACTTCGCAAGGTCGCGTTTTAATACCGCCGCGAATTCCTCCGGCGTGCTGCCAATCACCTCGCCGCCGTCGGCCGCGATGCGCGCGCGGGTGTCGGCGGCGCGCAGGTCCGTGATGATTACCGCGTATATCCTCGAGGTGATTTCGGACGGCGTGCCGGCGGGCGCCATGACGCCATACCACGTCGACGCCTCGTAGCCGGGCACACCGGCCTCCGCGATGGTCGGCAATTCGGGAATCGCGCTGGCGCGTTTTGCGGTCGTCACTCCGAGCCCCTTTAATCTGCCGCTCCTCACCTGCGGCAGCGTCGGCGGCAGGTTCAGGAGACCCATTTCAACCTGGCCGCTGATTACGCCGAGTGCGGCCGACGGCGCGCCCTTGAACGGGATATGCACGACCCGAATGTTCGCCATGGTGCGAAACAACTCACCCGACAAATGCGCGGTGCTGCCGCTGCCGGCCGCCGCCGTGACTATCATGCGGATTGGTTTGTTCGGGTACTGCGCGTGCGCAGAAAGCGCGACGAACAGCGCAAGAATCAACGTGAGAGTCAGCGCAATGCGCGTAACCGTTGGCAATTCCATGGGCATGAACTTTTTCCGTGGTCGTGAGAGTTTCATCTTACAGGAAGCCGCAGGTTGACATCGAACGGGCCACAGCCAAGAATACGGCGGAAACCCCAATCTTGCCGAGGAATTTCCCCATGACACGCAACCTGCTGCGCGCAACCGCGTTGATAATTGCATCGTCGCTGATCGCGTTGCGATCATTCGCGCAGCCCTACCCGAACAAGCCAATACGCTTGGTAATCCCGTTTGCACCCGGCGGCGGGACGGACATACTCGCGCGCATGATCGCGCAAAAACTGTCCGAAGCGCTCGGCGTGCCGGTGATCGCAGACAACCGCCCCGCGGTGGACGGTCTGGTCGCCAGCGAGACCGTCGCCCGCGCCGTGCCCGACGGCTACACGCTGCTCATCGTCTCGAGCAGCCATGCGATCAATCCGGCCATCGGGCGCAAGCTGCCGTACGACACGCTCCGCGATTTCGCGCCGATCACGCAGACCGCGTCGCAGCAGTTGTTTCTGGTGGTGCATCCCTCGCTGCCGGTCAGGTCGGTAAAAGAACTGATCGATTACGCGAAGGCGCGGCCCGGCGCGCTCAACTACGGGTCGAGTTCGAGCGCGGTCGTGCTGCCGATGGAGCTATTCAAATCGATTACCGGCACGGATATCGTGCACATTCCTTATAAGGGCTCGGCGCCGATGCTGAACGACCTGATCGGCGGCCAGATCAATCTCGCCGTCGCCGCCGCAGTGAGCACGCTGCCGCACATCAAGTCGGGCCGATTGCGCGCGCTGGGCATCGGCGACGCCAAGCGCTCGTCTATCCTGCCCGATCTGCCGACCATCGCCGAGGCCGGCGTGCCCGGCTATCAGGCGGTGATCTGGTCGGGCATGCTGGCGCCGGCGCACACGCCGCGCGCGCTGATCGACCACGTCAACCGCGAGGTCGTGCGTATCGTGCAGGCGCCCGACTTCCGGGAACGCCTGGTCCAGCTTGGTTCCGATGCGGTCGGCAGCACGCCCGAGCAATGGGGACAATTCATCAAAGATGAAATCGAAAAATGGACCAAAATTGCACGCATTGCCGGCGTAAAATCCACTGACTGACAGGAGAACCCATTGAAAATACGATCCACCACCCGCCTGCGCGCGCTCGTCAAGCGCGGAAAATTTCTCGAACTGCCCGCGGTATTCGATCCATTAACCGCGCGGATCGTCGAAAAAGCCGGCTTCAAGACGATTTACAACGGCGGTTTTGTCACCGGCGGCATGTCGGCGATTTCCGAGCCGCTGCTCACCATGACCGAGCAGATCGGCGTGGCGGCGAACATCGCGCACACCGTCAGCATTCCGGTGGTGATGGACGCCGGCGCCGGCTGGGGCGAACCGCTGCATACGATGCGCACGGTACGCGAATGCATCCGTGCCGGCATCGCCGGCGTGCATATCGAAGACCAGTTGTTTCCCAAGCGCGCGCACTACCATACCTACGTTGCGCACAACATTCCGCTCAAGCAATACGTCGACAAGATCCGCCTCGCGTGCGAGCAACGCGATGAAACCGACCCGGACTTCGTAATTATCGCGCGCTCGGATGCCTGCCGCGAGCAGGGATTCAAGGAGGCCGTGAAGCGCGTCAATGCCGCCGCGAATGTGGGCGCCGATATGGGGTTGATTTTCCCGCGCACGCCCGCGGAAGCCATCAAGACGCCACAGGTCTGCAAAATCCCGATGATCTACGTGCAAAGCCGCGGCACCCGCGACGGCCGTCCGCTCTACAGCTTCAGGCAGCTTGAAGATATGGGCTATGCGGGCTGCATCGACGCGATTCTCGCGGTCGCCGTGCATTACCACTTTATGACCCGCGCGATGCAGGAGCTCAAAAGGACCGGCGATTACACCGGCATGACCGAAGCGCAGTGCGTCACCGCGCGCAAAGGCATCGAGGACCTGATCGGGCTCGAGGAGTACTACAAAATCGAACGCGCGACGGTCGAGAAAGCGTAATCCGCCATATGATCATAAGAACGGGAAGCAATTCATCATCAAACACCTAATTCGATTACTTGCGGTTGCGGGTACTGTGGCCTTATTCGCGACATCGCTGCACGCGGCGCAGACCGACCCCGCCGCCAACTACCCGAGCAAACCGATACGCATGATCGTGCCGTTCTCACCGGGGGCCGGCACGGATATTACGGCGCGCATGATTGCCCAGAAGCTTGGCGAAAAATGGGGCCAGCAGGTCGTCGCGGACAACCGCACCGGGGCGGGGGGCGCCATCGGCGTTGATTTCGCCGCGAAGGCGATCCCGGACGGCTACACGATTTGCCTGATTTCGGCCTCGAACTCCGTCAATTCAGCGACCAACCCGCGGCTGCCGTACGACCTGGTCAAAGACCTTCAGGGCATCTCGCAGGCGACGTCGCTTTTTTACGTCATGTATATCTATCCGTCAGTGCCGGCGAAATCGGCCCGGGAGCTAGTCGCGTACGCCAAGGCGAATCCCGGGAAACTCAATTTCGGCTCGTCCGGTAACAACACGCTGCAGCACTTCGCCGGCGAGCTTTTCAACCACATGGCCGGCGTCAAAATCGTGCACATTCCATACAAAGGCACGGCCGCGGTCATTCCCGCCATGCTGGCGGGCGAAGTTCAGGTCGGGTTCGGTTCGTTGATCGGCACGCGTGCGCAGATGGAGTCCGGGCGGCTGCGCGGTATCGCCATCACCGCCGCGAAGCGCTCGCCGTCCATCGATTTGCCGACCGTCGCCGGGTCCGGCGTGCCCGGCTACGAGGTCGACCAATGGTACGGCGTGATCACGTCATCATTGGTGCCCCAGTCGATCGTGAAAAAGCTGAATGCGGCGATGGTCGAAGGGCTCCGCCAGCCCGACGTTGCGGCGCGCCTGGCCGCCGACGGCTCGACTCCCGTCGGCAGTTCGCCCGCGCAGTTCAATGCGCACATCAAGTCTGAAATCGCGAAATGGAAGAAGCTGGTGAAGGAAGCGAATCTGCCGCTGACCAATTAGCGCCGGCACCGAAGGCAGTCTACGGCTTGCGGCCGTTCCCGAAACGCGGCGGCATCGTCACCAACGAGTTGATCGACAAGCTGCGCGAAGGCTACATCCCTTGACGCTATCCGCGGTGCCGAAAAAAAACACCTGCTGAACCTTTAGAATCGATTCACCCGAAACGGCGCGATGTCGATGTTCGGTGTGCGGCCCGCGACGAGATCGGCAATGATGCGCCCGGTAGGCGCGCTGCCGACGAGCCCGATGTGGCCATGGCCAAAAGCGTAATAGGTGTTGGCGTATTTCGTCGCGCGACCGATGACCGGTTTTGAATCCGGCATCGAGGGACGCCGTCCCATCCAGCGTGTCGCATCGACCTCGCGCACCTGCGGAAACATACGCTTCATGTGCTGCACGAGAACATCGGCGCGGCTATAGTCGGGCGCGGCGTCGATGCCGGCGAATTCGCTTTGCCCCGCGATGCGCGTGCCCATCTCCATCGGCGTGATAAAAAACTTGTGTTGTGCCGAGCACACCGGCATCGGCAACTCCAGCCCCGGGTCGGAGAACGTGACGTGATACCCGCGTTCGGCTTCGAGCGGCACCGCGTCGTCGAGCTTGGCGCTGAATTTTCCCGAGTGCACACCAGCGCACAATACGAGCGTGTCGACTGCCATGCGCCCCGCGTCGGTAATGAGCGCCTGCGGGCCCTGCGCGCCGAGTTCGATATCGAGCACTTCGCGCTGCAGGATCACACCGCCATCTTTCTGGAACTGCCGCGCGAGCGTCTTGGTAAGACGCTCCGGGTTCGTTACATAGCCCTGCTCCGGCAAATAAAGACCGCGCGCGTAATTGCGGCCGAGCGCCGGCACCATGCGCTCGATGCCCGCCGCATCAAGCTCGTTACACTCGACCCCCCGATCACGCCGCAATTTCCACGCGAGCGCATCCTTGCGATAGGCCTCGTCGCTGTCATAGACGACGACATAGCCGGTCTTGCGGATGAGGTCAGTGCAACCGGCATTTTGCGCGAGCGGCCCGTGCGCATCGAAAGTCTGGCTCAAGAGGCTAATCAACGCATCGGCGGTGCTTTCGACCTGCGCGAGCCGCGTGCTGGTAACAAAGCGGAACAACCACGGCAGCGCCTGCGGAAAATACGACCAGCGAACTTTGAGCGGGCCGAGCGGGTCGGCGAGGTAGCCCGGCACTTTCTTCAGTATGCCCGGCATCGCAATCGGCACGCAGGATCCGGGCGAAAGTATCCCGGCATTGCCGAACGACGTGTACTCGCCGGGCGGACGCATATCGACGACGGTTACGTCGTGACCGTCGCGGCGCAAATACGCCGCGGTGGCGATGCCGACAATGCCGGCGCCGATGAGGGTGATTTTTTTCATGATCGTCCTGGCAGCAGTGGCGCTATTTCAAGCTTGCTTCATTCGAACTATCGACGCTGCCACACGGCAGGATTTCGGCGACCATGAAATACGGCAATGACAACTACTGCATCCCCGCGAACCCTAAAGTAAACGCAATAGGGGAAGCGGCGCGCCACCGCTCGCCGAACATCGCCGAATACAACTGGATATCGCAGTGGATTGGCTGCAGCATAGGCGATCGCTTGATCGATTTCGACAATAAACTCTTCACCAAGACCAGGGCGTTGTGCGTCGTATCGGTCGGCCGCCGCATCGAATTCTTGCCTAGCCGGACTTCGGAAAACTATCCGCAGCGTCATCGTCCCAGCCGGGCGCGCGCCGCGGCTTTAATCTCGTCCCACGGTACAACATCGTCCGGAAATGCATCGTCGTCCGCGACACGGCGATCCAACTCGGCGCGCTGCATCTCGGTAAGGGGAAATGCCTTCGCATCGACGCATATGCTCGCCCAGATTTCCTCGACCAGCGCAAGCCTCTCGTCGACATCCAGTCGATCTATACCCAGCGTCTTAACGGATACGCCCATCTTTGCCTCCGCCAAAAACATCAAGTTAGCACATACGCAGGACTATTACCTCAACATCAAGCACTTTACTCAGGCGATACGACAAAGACGTTCAAGCATCTCGGCCGCAGAGATCGTCTCGCCTCGATTGGCTTGCGCGATCGACTCCAACAGTGCCGCCTCAAGTTCCAGCGGAACTTCAAATGTTTCGTCCGCTTCGCGCGCAAGAATTGCGACGACAGCACCCTCGGGCAAGGGATCACCTGCCACCACGACCTTTCCGTCGACGACTGTTCCAGTTGTTAGCTGCATAGCAAGCATGATACGCCGATGCTTTGAGGTGTGCACCGTGATGCCCAACGTGGAGCTAACCCGCGCTGCGCGGTTTTATCGCGCAGCGTTGAGCGGTAGATCTGCTTTTGCAGTTGTGTCCAATCGGGACTCGCGGCAAACATACTGCGCGTCACTTGTGGCAAAATTCGTGACGACATGTCTTACATTCTGCACGTGCGCAACACCCCTCCCTCCGCATGTCACGCTACGACAGCATAGTCATCGGCGGCGGGCTGGTCGGCTCGGCGGTCGCCTACGGACTTGCGCGCCGCGGGCTTAAAGTCGCACTGCTCGACGAAGGCGACGTTGCGTTCCGCGCTTCGCGCGGCAACTTCGGGCTCGTGTGGGTGCAAAGCAAAGGCCTGGGCGTGCCTGAATATCAGCGCTGGTCACGCCAGTCGTCGGTGCTGTGGGACGACTTCGCCGTCGAACTGCAACAGGAAACCGGCATCGATTGCGCGCACGAGCATCGCGGCGGCGTCCATATCTGCATCACCGAGGACGATTTCGCCGAGCGCAAAAAAGCCATGGAACAAATGCATCTCGAATGCGGCGAGACACGATTCGAGTACGAGATGCTCGAGCATGCGCAACTAAAGAAACTGATGCCCGAGATCGGACCCGACGTTGCGGGCGCGAGTTACACGCCCTACGACGGCGCCGCCAATCCGCTGTATTTGTTGCGCAGTCTGCACGCAGCATTGCTCAAACGCGGCGGCGCGTATTTCCCGCAGAGCAAAGTCACCGCGCTCAAGGCGGCACCCCATGACTTCACCGTGACCGCCGGCGGCATCACCTTTAACGCGCCCAAACTCGTCATCGCGGCGGGCCTCGGCAACAAGGACCTCGGCGCGCTCGTCGGCCTTCATGTGCCGGTGCAGCCGGTGCGCGGACAGATACTCGTCACCGAACGCGTGAAGCCCGTGCTCAGCATGCTGACAATCTGGGTGCGCCAGATGGCCGGGGGCGGCCTCCTGATCGGCGAATCGCGCGAGGAAACCGGGTTCAACGACGGCACGACGCCCGCGGTGCAGCAGTTTCTGGCCACGCGCGCGATCAAAATGTTTCCGTTTCTGCGCGACGTGCGCATCGTGCGCCACTGGGGTGCGCTGCGCGTGATGGCACCCGATGGCCTGCCCATCTATGAGCAGTCGGGTGAGTTCCCGGGCGCATTCGTCGCCACCTGTCACAGCGGCGTCACGCTTGCGGCAGCCCACTCCCTGCGTTACGCGGAATTCGTCGCCAACGGCGCGCTGCCGTCGGAAATCGCGCGCTTCACCAATCAGAGATTCAATGTTCAAAACGCTGCCTGACGCGGTCTGCGCGACCGTTACCATAACGATCAACGGCACGCCGTTTCTCGCGCCGCACGGCTGCACTGCCGCCGCCGCGCTGCTGCTCGCGGGCGAGATGCCGACGCGCACGACGCCGGTGAGCGGCGAGCCGCGGGCGCCGTACTGCATGATGGGCGTGTGCTTCGATTGTCTGATGGAAATAGACGGCGTGGCGAATCAGCAGGCGTGCCTCATTCCGGTTGCCGACGGCATGCGTATCAACCGCCAGCTCGGCAAAGTCGAAATAAAAATATGAGCGCCGCATTCGATCTCGTGATTGTCGGAGCGGGTCCCGCCGGCCTCGCCGCCGCGACGACCGCAACCGGGCTCGGCCTTCGCACCGCAGTTATCGACGAACAAGCCGAACCCGGCGGACAGATTTATCGCGGCATCGAAAGCGTGAGCGCGCACCGCCCCGCGCATTTCGCGATGCTGGGGCCCGACTACGCTGCTGGACTCGCCCTTGTACAACGCTTCCGCGCGAGCGGCGCGCAATATCTGCCGCTGACGAGCGTGTGGCAGATCGACAGCGAGCGCAATGTATTTACCCGCGGCAATGGCCGCGCCACGCGCATAGGGGCGAAACAGATACTCATCGCCACTGGCGCGATGGAGCGTCCGGTTCCTGTTTCCGGTTGGACGCTGCCCGGCGTACTGACGTGCGGCGCGGCGCAAACTTTATTGAAGTCCTCGGGAATTGTTCCCGATGGGCGTTTCGTGCTCGCGGGTTGCGGGCCCCTGCTGCTACTGATCGCCGCGCAACTCGTGCGCGCCGGCGTGAAACCCGCCGCGATCATCGAAACACGCCTCAACTATCTCGCGGCCTTGCGCCACCTGCCCGGATTTCTCGCGGCGCCTGCTTATCTCGGCAAAGGCTTGCGCCTCATATCGGAATTGCGCAACGCGGGCGTGGCCATCCAAAGCGGCGCGCGCAATCTGCAACTACGCGGCGACGATCGCGTGCGCGAAATTGAATACGAATGGCGCGGGCAAACGCGGCGCGAGACTGCGGATGTGGTCCTGCTGCACCAGGGTATCGTGCCGAATATGAATCTTGCGCTGTCATTGCGGTGCGAATACACGTGGGACGACGCCCAGCGCTCTTTCCGGCCGTGCCTCGATGCGTGGGGCAATACTTCGGTCGACGGCGTGCAGATTGCCGGCGACAACGGCGGCATCATAGGCGCGCAGGCGGCGGAATTCAGCGGACACCTTGCGGCATTGGGCGCGGCATCCAGCCTGGCGAAAATTTCCGAGAATGAACGCGATCGCCTCGCGCGGCCGCTGCGCGCGCAATTGAGCGGGCATCTCCGCGCACGGCCTTTTCTCGATGCATTGTACCGTCCGGCGCAGGACATCGTCGCGCCGCGCGTGGCTGAGACCATCGTCTGCCGCTGCGAAGAAATCCGCGCCGGTGAAATCCGCAGGATAGTGACCGAGCAGGGCTGTCCCGGTCCTAATCAGATGAAATCGTTCACGCGCTGCGGCATGGGGCCATGCCAGGGACGCTTGTGCGGGCTAACGGTCGTCGAGTTGATCGCCGAATGCCGCGGCGTGCCGGTGTCTGAAGTCGGCTACTACCGCATCCGCTCGCCGGTGAAGCCTATCACGCTGGGCGAGATCGCCGGACTCGAAGTCGACAACTAGCCCGCCTTCGGATCCAGCGCCGTGCGCACGCGTTCAACACCGTAATCAAGCTCCGCCGCTTTGCGCGTAACCTTGTCGTTGCGCAGGTCGGCGGCAATCGCTTCAAGGGAGCGCTCCGACGGCAACCCGTAACCGCCGGCGCCCGGCGTCTCGATGCGCATTGCATCGCCGACTTTCATTTCGACGCGCGCGACCTTCGAAAACAGTTCTTCCTGGTCGGGCCGCCCGTAATTGCGGATGAGCTTGGCGCGGCGGCCATCGAGCCCGCCGAATACGCCGCTCGGCACGCCGACCGTGTGGCTGTCGGAGCGCACCGAGAAAATCGTGCCGGGCACGACGGCGCGGATCTGGCGCGCGATGCCGAGCCCGCCGCGGTATTTGCCGGCGCCACCCGAATCGTCGACCAGCGCATATTCATCCACCATCAGCGGATATTCGTTTTCTAGCGCTTCCGCCGGCAGATTAGACGTGTTCGTCATGTGCACGTGCACCGCGTCCATGCCATCCGCGTCGAAACGCGCGCCGCTGCCGCCGCCGAGCGTTTCGAGATAAACGTAATACCCCTGCCGCCGCGTGAGCGCGCCGGAATAGACGATCGCCGGCACCACGTCGTTGCCCGACGCCATCACGCGCTCGGGCGGGAGCAATCCGCGAAACGCGCCGAAGATCGCGCCGGCGACTTTCTGGCAGGTAATCGAGCGCGCACCGACCGGCGCCGGCGGATTCGGATTGACGATGGTGCCCGGCGGCGCGCTGATGCTGACCGCATCGAACAATCCTGCGTTCGGCAACAGCTCCGGATCGAGCAGCGCCTTGATCGAGTAATAGACACACGCATGCAGCGCATTGGTTGGCACATTCATGGCGCCGCGCGCCTCTTTGCCCGAACCAGTGAAATCGAGGCTCAGGCCGTCGCCCGACACGCGCACCGTGACCGCGATCGGCACCGGTTCGCCGCCCATGCCGTCGTCGTCGAGATAATTGGTGAAGCTGTATTCGCCCGCCTTCAGTTCCGCGATGCGGTTGCGAATGCGCCGGCGCGTGTAGGCGATGATGTCGTCGATCGACTGGCGTACCGCCGCAATCCCCATCTGCGCGACGAGCCCGCGCGCGGCCTGCGCACCGCGCTCGTTGGTCGCGACCTGCACGCGCAGATCGAGCGCGCGTTCCTCGGGATCGCGCGTGTTGTGCGCGATCAGATCGAGCGTCTCGGTGTCGAGCACGCCTGCGCGCACGATGCGCACGACGGGCAGCCGTATACCCTCTTCGAAAATCGAGCGCGAACCGCCGGCGATCGAACCCGGCACGGCTCCGCCTACATCCGAGTGATGGCCGACGTTCGCGGCGAAAAATTCAACCTTGCCGTCGATGAATACGGGAGTGACGCAACTGATATCCGGCAGATGCGTGCCGTTCGCAAGATAGGGGTCGTTGCACAGGAACACATCGCCGTCCCGTATCTTTTCGACCGGACACGCTTTGAGCACTGCCGCGACGCCCCCATTCAGCGAGCCGAGATGGAGCGGGATCTGCGTGCCCTGCGCGATCAGCCGCCCGCGCCCGTCAAAGAGCCCGACCGAGCAGTCGCGCCGCTCCTTGATGTTGGTCGAGAAAGATGAACGCACCAGCGTGTTGTTCATGTCCTCGGTGATCGACAAGAGGCGATTGCTGAAGACTTCCATCGCAATCGGGTCGAATATCTTCGGGTCTTGCGCGGGATGGTTCATGCACTACGGCCTACGTTGATAATGATGTTGCCGATGCGATCGACGGTTGCGCTCTGCCCCGGCGCGAGCAATACCGTCGAGCTCATTTCTTCGATCAGCGCCGGACCCGCGAGTGTGGCGCCGGCGGGCAATTTCGCGCGCGCATGCACCGGCGTATCGAGCCAGCCCTGTTTCACACCGAAATAGATACTGCGCTGCGCAGTCACCGCGGCGGCGACACTGCCGGCGGTGCCGATTTCACGCAGCGGTGCCTTGGCGACGGCGCCGACCGCCTGCAGGCGGCAATTGACGATCTCGACCGCGCGTCCCGGCACGTCGTAACCGTATTCGCGCTGATGGGCCGCCGCGAATTCTTGCAAGAACCCTGTCATGCCATCCGCCGCGACGCGCGGCATCGCAACCATCACCTCGAAGTTCTGTCCCTGGTAGCGCGCGTCGATATGATAACGGAACGATTGCTCCTTCTCCGGCACGCGCTCGCGCTCTAGCCACGCGCGCGCTTCGGCTTCCATTTCCGCAAACAGCTTGCACACGTGCCGCCAGCTGTCGGCCGTGACTTCGGCGATTTCGCTGCGCACGAAATCGAAGCTGATGTCGGTCAGCAGCATGCCGCGCGCGCACAGCGTGCCGGGTTCCTGCGGCACGATCACGGTCGCAATGCCGCATTCCGCCGCGACTTCGATTGCGTGCAGCGGCCCCGCGCCGCCGTAGGCGAACAACGCGAATTGCGACAAGTCATAACCGCGCTCGGTCGACACCGAGCGGATCGCGCGGCTCATGTTGGCGTTCGCGATGCGAATCACGCCTTCCGCCGCCGCCTCAAGCACAAGCCCAAGCGGTCGCGCCACTTTTGTTTCGATCACGTCACGCGCCGCTGTCTCGTCGACTTTGAGCCGGCCATTGAGCAGCGCAACCGGATTCAAGCGATGCAGGCTGATCTGCGCGTCGGTGATCGTCGGCTCGATGCCGCCGCGCGCGTACGCCGCCGGGCCGGGATCGGCGCCCGCGCTTTTCGGCCCGACCTTCAACGCGCCCGCGTCGTCCATCCACGCGATGCTGCCGCCGCCGGCGCCGATCACGTGGATATCGATCATCGGCGTCTTGACCGGATAATCTGCCACCAGCCGGCTCGAACTGAAGAGCGGCTTGCCGCGATAGACGAGCGACACGTCGGTGCTGGTGCCGCCGACGTCGAACGTGACGAGGTTTTCGAAACCGGCAACGCGGCCGATTTCCGCCGCACCCACCACGCCGGCCGCCGGCCCCGACAAACAGGTGCGCACCGGGTACGCGCGCACCGCGCGCATCGACATCAACCCGCCGTTGGAATGGATCGTGAACGGCTCGACACTGATGCCGAGGTTCTTTACGCGCGTGAGAAAACCTTCGAGGTAGGTCTCCATGCGCGGGCCGACCGCGGCGTTGAGCAAAGTCGTCGACCACCGCTCGTATTCGCGGAATTCCGGCAGCACGTCACTCGACACGCTGATATAGGCGTCGGGCAACACGCGCTCGACCACGCGCC
>JAYVME010000110.1:0-5711 GCA_043759115.1 Betaproteobacteria bacterium
TCGGCCCGCGCACCTTGAAGACAATGTCGGACGCGGACCACAGCTTGGCCGCCCCTTCGACAATCTCGGCGCCCGCGGCACGGTAGACATCATCGCTGAAATTCGCCGCGTCCCCGGCGCCGGATTCCACGGCAACCTTGAAACCCAGCTTGATGAGTTTTTCCACGACTTCCGGCACGGTGGCGACGCGTTTTTCGCCGGCCGCCGTTTCTTTTGGCACACCTATGACCTGAGGCATGAATCCCCCCTTTGTGTTTATCACTGCTGGAAGTTGACGGCGGATTATACCAAGACGACCGCCAAGCCCGCGCAACCGGCACTTGTTATCTTTGATGCAAGTCAATCAAGTTATAATTTCCCATGGCTGCTATTCGCATACTGCCCGACCTGCTGATCAACCAGATCGCCGCGGGCGAGGTCATCGAACGCCCCGCCGCCGCGTTGAAGGAACTGCTCGAAAACAGTCTCGATGCCGGTGCGCGCGAGGTGAGCGTACAACTCGCCAGCGGCGGCACCCAACTGCTCAAAGTCAGCGACGACGGGCTGGGCATCGGCAAGGATGAACTGCCGCTCGCACTCGCGCGCCATGCAACGAGCAAGATCGCAACCCTCGACGACCTCGAACGCATTGCCAGCCTCGGTTTCCGCGGCGAAGCGCTGGCCAGCATCGCGGCAGTCTCCAATCTCACGCTCACCAGCCGGCAGCGCGATGAAAAACACGCCTGGTCGATAGGCGTCACCGGCGGCGAGTTCGCCGAACCCGCGCCGGCCGCCCACGATACGGGCACCAGCGTCGAAGTGCACGATCTGTATTTCAACACGCCGGCACGGCGCAAATTCCTCAAATCGGAAGCGACCGAGTACGCGCATTGCGACGAAACATTCAAACGCATCGTCCTCGCGCGGCCCGATGTTGCGTTCAGGCTGCAGCACAACGGCCGGGCGCAATGGCACCTGCCGGCGCACAGCCGCGCCGAGCGCATCGCCGCCGTGCTCGGTGAGGACTTCGGCGCGGCCGCGATTCCCGTCGACGTGCAAAGCGGTACCACGCGTCTCTCCGGACAGATCGGATCTCCGGCCAGCGCGCGCGGCACGCGCGACGCGCAATATTTCATGGTCAACGGCCGCTTCGTGCGCGACAAGGTGCTCGCGCACGCGCTGCGCCAGGCCTATCAGGACGTGCTGCATCACGACCGCCATCCGTCGTTCGTGCTGTCGCTCGAACTCGATCCGGCGCGGGTCGATGTCAACGTCCATCCGGCAAAAAGCGAAGTGCGGTTCCGCGATTCGCAGGCGATACATCAATTCGTGTTTCATGCCGTAACGCGGGCCCTTGCGGGCACGGTTACGGCAGAGAGAATCGGCGTTCCTGCCCAGGAATTCGCGTACGCGCAGACACCAGGGGACAACCGCACCACGATGGACGGGCGTCCTGCGGCAGCCGGCGCACCTAATCAATATGGCCTGGGATTCACGGCGGCGCAAAAACCCGCTTTCTACGACCGGTTGTTCGGCCGCACTGGAGCGACACAAGCCCCCTTTACTCAGCCCAGCGGGGAGATTCCCCCGCTGGGCTTCGCGCTAGCACAATTAGCGGGAATTTATATCCTCGCCCAGAACGAGCATGGGCTGGTGATCGTCGATATGCACGCCGCGCACGAACGCATCGTCTACGAAAAACTCAAGACCCAGCTCGATGCCGATCGCATCGCGATGCAGCCGCTGCTGATTCCGGTGGTGTTCAACGCCGAACGCATCGACGTGGCGACCGCCGAGGACCACATCGACACGCTATCTACACTCGGTTTTGAAATCGCCGCGCTGTCGCCCACGTCGCTCGCGGTGCGCGGCGTGCCGGTCGCGCTGAAAGACGCCGACGCCGGCCAGCTCGCCCGCGATGTTCTCGCCGAAATCCGCGAGTTCGGCGCCAGCCGCGTGCTGATCGAAAGCCAGAACGAATTGCTGTCGACGATGGCCTGCCACACCGCGGTGCGCGCCAACCGCCTGTTGACAGTGGTGGAAATGAACGCGCTCTTGCGCGAGATGGAAATCACCGAGCGCTCGGGCCAGTGCAATCACGGGCGCCCGACCTGGCACCAGATCAGCATTGCGGAACTCGACAAGCTTTTTATGCGGGGCCGGTGATGTTGCGTAAGCGGTAAGGAGTGAGCGGTGAGCGGTAAAACCATATCCAAGGCGGCGCGCCCGCGCGGCGCCGCTCACCGCTCACCGCTTACCGCTCACCCGCAATGGCCGCCGGCCATTTTACTGATGGGCCCGACGGCGAGCGGCAAGTCCGCGGTCGCGCTCGATCTCGTACGCGAATTGCCATGTGAAATTATCAGCGTCGATTCGGCGCAGGTCTACCGGCACATGGACATCGGGACCGCCAAGCCCGATGCCGAAACGCTCAAGACCGCACCGCATCATCTGATCGACGTTATCGAGCCGGACGACCGTTATTCCGCCGCGCGCTTTCGCGACGACGCACTCACATTGATGCGCGAAATTACCGAGCGCGGCAACATCCCGCTCTTGGCCGGCGGCACGATGATGTATTTCAAAACGTTGCTCGAGGGTTTGTCCGAGCTGCCGGAAGCCGATCCCGCGATCCGCATGGTGATTGATACGATGGCGGAGGAATCCGGCTGGCCGGCGCTGCACAAGCAACTCGCGCGCGTCGACCCGGAGACCGCGGCGCGCCTCGAACCGAACGACTCGCAGCGCGTGCAGCGCGCGCTCGAGGTGTATTACATCTCGAACAAGCCGATGTCGGCATTTCTCAAAAAGCCGAAATACGTCTACTTCCCTTACCTGCCGCTCAAGATCGCGCTGGTGCCCAGCGATCGCGGCGAACTGCACAACCGCATCGCGACGCGTTTCGAGGCGATGCTTGAACTCGGCCTGATCGGTGAACTGCGCAAGCTGCGCGCGGATTACGCGCTCGACCCGGACATGCCGTCGATGCGCTGCGTCGGCTACCGGCAGGTGTGGGAATATCTCGACGGCAAAATCGGCCTCGCCACGCTGCGCGAACAGGGCATCGCCGCGACGCGCCAACTCGCCAAGCGTCAACTGACGTGGCTGCGCGCGACGAAAGAACTAACCAAGTTCGACTGCTTGGCTGAAGACCTGAGCGAGCAGGTGCTTGCGCACCTACACCAACAATTGGCTAAAACTAACAACGAGTAAAGGCAAGCAGTCGTTTCGCCGCTACGCCCGCGCTTTCCACGTGACTGGAGAACGTGACAAAAACTCAAACTTGAAATTCATCTTAAATCCGCGATCTCCTTCGTCCAGAAAATTCGCAAGCCCACTATTTATGCCGTCCTCCAGCCATGAAAGATGATATCCCTCATAGTAATTTGCCGGAGCCAGTACTTTCAGATGGATGCCAGGCGCTCCAAGCATATCTGTCTCCTTGTACCCTAACGTCGCTGCGTGCTTCCGAGAAAATATGTACAGGACACCATATTGCAAGATTTCCATCGCGGCGTACAGGGGTGCGCCTGCACCGTCGTTAACCTTTAGTTCAATGAACTCGTACCACCTATCCCCACACCGATGAACGAGATCGATGGCTCGACGCCCGCCCGCGCTACGGCTGGCCGTCAATCCCGAAGCTACAGGAACTTGATTCATCCAATCGTTACCCATCGTCCGAACAATCCATCTCTCAAGAATAACTTCCTCGCTTTTCGTTTTTAATTCGCCACGCTTTGGCCCCCATCGCCAGTTCTCGGTGGAACGAGATTTTCCTTGGTGCCAGTTTGATTCGATTTTCGCAAGAATCTTCTGAACGAGTGCTTGCCCGTCGAACTCAGGCTCTTTCCCTTTTGAGAACATCTGACATCTTTTCTTGGATTCATATTTGATGCGCTCTTTCTCGAGCCCGAACGCCTCGTTAATTACGTTGTCCATACCATCCAGAATGCTTGAATCAGTCATGAGGCACCTCCCACCATTGACCATCTTTTTTCATCTCAACGTTGTCGAAATATTCTTTGAACCGCTTGGTTGCAAACGAATGAATAGGAACCAGCATTTTGGGCGCGATAGCCTTGGCGAAACGTTGCAAATCCTGCGGTGAGGCATGACCGGATGTGTGGCAATGAACGAGCAGTATGCTACGCTTGTCCAGCCATTTATGGAATGAACGGTGTTCCTCTCGTTTCAAGTAGCCGGGCCAGAGGGAATAGATAAGTTTGGCGTCTTGCAAACATTCGGCTTTCTCAAGATCGCGCACCATTGATGGACGAAACAGCAAAACGGAACGAGCGGCCTCGACAGCCAATTGCTTCGGGTAGACGCGATAGGGTTTGTACCGTTCAGCAAGTTTAAATTGCTGGTTTTTTTTGATTTGCCTTCTCTGCGAATCAGGTAGAAAGACTTTCACCCCCTTCCATTCCGCCTGAGGAAGGTTTAGGTTTCCGGTCATTCGAAGAATCTCAGCCGTGTACATGTCCAGAACAAGCTGCCGGCCTGATTTCTTGCAAGCTTTGAACACGGTGACGAGCCGATCAATGTTCTGGCCGGAAGTCCAGACCAACACCATCCCTTTGCTATCATCGATGTGCTCAAGGAAGCATTGTTCAAGCTCTTGCTCAGTCTTGAACTTGGCTTCAGCGCCCGAACGTCCGATGGTGGTTCCTTCCATCAATAGTACGTCCACAGCGGACGGCGGGCGCTTCAAGAATCGCTCAAAGACCGTTGCCTTTCGGCCATGTCCTCTGAAATCACCCGAATAAAACAGTCGTTGCCCGTCCGCGGAAATGAGCAGCGAATAAGCATCGTAAGCTGAGTGGTCGTTCAGATACGGTGTGATAGTGAACGGCCCGATGGAGAGCGCCTTACCGGGATCGAGATGAAGGACATTACTGAATTCCATTCCCGTCGGCGTAAAGAGAGTGGCGGCTTTAAGAATACTCTCAGTCGCCGCGCCCATAATCATTTGTGTGTCGGGCAAAAGGTAACGTGCCAGCCCATAGTGATCCAGATGAGAATGAGAGATTACGACCGCGAGCAGAGATTCATGCCGCTCGCGGAACCCATCCACCTGGGGAAGACTTTCGATCGAGTCGGCGGCGTCCAATGGAAGTCCGACATCTAGTGCAATTCTCTTTCCTTGAGACTCGATCTCGATGCAGGTCCCACCGACTTCCTGCGTCCCGCGATGAATGCAGACTTTCATCATCCATCAATAATTAAGGTAATAACGAAAATCAGTGGTTCGTTTTTTCACGCCAAAAGCCAGCGCTACGAAACATGTGCGTAACCTCCGCAATGATAGGCAGAGACTCCGCCGGGGAAGCAAGGAGGTCATTCCCTTTGCGACATTCGATGTGTGTGGGCTCTTTATAACTCCAGACAACCAAGACAGTAGAACGTGGCTCTCCCAACCAACTGAAGAAGTAGGCCACGCCCTCCTCGACGCTGTCGTACCAGAACAGATCAAACTCGACTCCGGTAATTGCAGTTTCACGAAACATCTCAGACCACGAGGTAATAGGCACGAGCAACTCGCTTCCTGTAACTGGCGGAGGAGGAAATGCGGCCTTCGCTTCGGTATCGTTTGCTCTGCTCATCATTGCGGACCTCACTGAACGATGGTGGACGGCGACAAACGCAAATGAAGAAGGCGCGTGGTGAGCAACGTGAGGCGGAATCCAACTTCAACCTTTGCTTTTCCTTTGCGTCCTTAGCGGTTCAGC
>JAYVME010000111.1:0-5687 GCA_043759115.1 Betaproteobacteria bacterium
CATGCGGCGCAGGACCGCTTCGTCTGGGAGCACGAGTGGCGTGTCGGTGACGTGGTGTTCTGGGACAATCGCTGCACGCTGCACCGGCGCGGCCCGTTCGATGGCAACACGCGCCGCGTGATGCATGCGGCGCAGGTGCGCGGGCAGCGGCCCGCCGAAGCGCCCGATGCGCGGTCGCGACCGCCGCATCCGCGCAGCCGCTTGTTCGGGCACACGGGTTAAGACACATAAATATGAAAGCAGCGATTCTGCATGCCGGCGGCGATTTGCGCATGCAAACGGTGGCGGACCCGGCGCCCGCCGCGCACGAAGTGGTGGTCAAGGTCCACGCGTGTTCGATCTGCGGCTCCGACCTGCACGCATTTCACGGCAAGCATCCGCGCCTCACGTTCCCGCGCATACTCGGCCACGAGTTTGCCGGCGAGATCGTGGCGCTCGGCGGTGGGATGCGGGGATTTCGCGTCGGGCAGCGCGTGTGCTGCGACATCGACGTGCCGTGCGGCACGTGCGGCCCGTGCCGCGCCGGGCGTTCGAATATCTGCGAGACGCTTAAGACGATGGGCTTCGACCGCGACGGCGCGTATGCCGAATACGTCGCGGTGCCGGACTACAATCTTTATCCGCTGCCGGATAATGTCTCCTACGATCAGGCGGCGGCGGTGCAGGTGCTGGGCATCAGCTACCATGCCGTGGCGCATCGCGTGAAGCCGGCGGCCGGCGAGAAAATTGCCGTTGTCGGCGCGGGGCCGGTGGGGCTGGGCGCGGCGCTGGTCGCGCACGCCATGGGCGCCGAGGTGTCGATTCTGGACATACTCGATTACCGGCTTGCGATGGCGCGGCGGCTGGGCATTCCGGCTGCGTTCAATCCGCGCGGCGTTAACGTGCGCGAATGGGCGCTCGGACAAACCGGTGGACAGGGTTTCGACAAGGTCATCGAATGCGTCGGCGGGCGCCAGGATGAGACCGTGACCGATGCGATCAATATGGTGAAGCGCGGCGGGCAGGTCACGATCGTCGGCACCTTCCCCGAAAACAAGGCGACGATACCGATCGCGTACGTAAAAGACCGTGAAATCGATCTCATTTTTTCGCGCGGCAATTTCCAGGCGTTCGCGCCGTGCCTTGAACTGATCGCAAGCGGCAGGATCGATCCCGACCTTTACATCAGTCATCGCTTTGCGCTTGGCCGCGCCGAAGAGGCGCTGCGCCTGCTTGAAGCGCGCGATGTCGAGGCACACAAGGTCGTGTTGCATCCGCAGGAGCTTTAACCGCGGGGGATGCGCGCAAGTCAGGCGTGAAATTGGGGTAACATTATTGTCAGGTATCGTTAATCTGGCGTGAATTACAGGAGCGAGTCATGGCAATCAGCGGCTTTCAGCATGTAAACATACGTTGCGCAGAGAGTGATCTGCCGGCGATCGAAAGATTCTACGATGAAGTGCTCGGATTGAAGGCCGGGCCGCGTCCCGCGTTTCCGTTCAACGGCCTGTGGCTGTATGACGGCGAGGACCCCATCGTGCACGTCAGCGGGCGTTTCCCGAAGGGCTCCATCGTGCAGGACAAGCATAGCGGCAGCGTCGATCACATTGCGTTCAGAGCGACCGGCGCCATCGAGTTCCGCGCGCGGCTTAAAAAAGTCGGCGTCTATTTCGAAGAGCAGAACATCCCGAAGGCGGGCTACCAGGTTTTTCTGCATGATCCCGTCGGCACCATGCTCGAATTCAACTTCCCGGCCACCGAGACGCCGCCCGAGTTGCCGTCCGGCACGAGCGCGAAAATGCAAATGGCCAAGGCTTGAAATAGGGGGGTAGACGGTGCGCGCCACCGCATCGTGTATTTCCAACCCGTTGCGATGACATGGATCGAATCCGGCGAGTTATCCGGCATGGTAAAGTTGCTGCCATTCCAGTCTGGAGTTCGTAATGAGCGGCCGCGCAACCCCCTTGAAGAAAAAGCCCGCGCTCGTAAAAGAGCGCGTGAGCGACGAGGAATGGCAGTTGCGCTGCGAACTTGCCGCCGCGCACCGGCTCGTCGCGCATTTCGTGTTCGTCGATATGACCTACAACCACATTTCCGCGCGCGTGCCTGGCGCGCCCAATCATTTTCTTGTCAAAGCCGACAATGTCTTCATGGAGCAGGTCACTGCCTCCAACCTCGTGAAATACGATGTCGATGGCAACCAGGTGATGGAGTCCGGATACAAGGCCAGTCCGGCGGCGTATAACCTGCACGCCGCGGTGCTGAAAGCGCGGCCGGACATCATGGCGGCGGTGCACACGCATTCGCCGGCGAATCTGGCGGTGTCCGCCCAGAAATGCGGGTTGCTACCGATCACGCAGCAGGCGATGCGCTTCTACGATCGCATCGCATACTATGCCAACGAAGTTGACGACACCACGGCGGAAGGCTCGCGGCAACTGGCGCAGGCGCTCGGCGACAAATGGGCGATGATTCTGGAAAACCACGGCGCGCTGATATGCGGCACGACGCTGCCGGAAGCGTATATCTTCCATCACTTCTTCGAACTCGCGTGCCGCGCGCAAGTCGGTGCGCTGGCAAGCGGCGCGCCGGTGATCACGCCCGCGCCCGAGGTATGCGCGGAACGCGTCAAGAAATTCGGTCGCATGGGCCAATACAATCGAGAGAGCCGCGACTGGGTCGCGAGCATGGCGCTCGTGGAGAAGCATTATCCGGATTACAAGGAGTGACAATCACAACCAAGTCGCTTCACATTTATCGTCATGCCCGCGCAGGCGGGCATCCAGGCGCATTTGAATCTCCTGGGTTCCCGCCTGCGCGGGAACGACGCTTCATTTAACCTAATCTAAAACTTTACATGACCCGCGAATCCGCCATATCCCGCGCCACGCGCCACTTCGATGACGGCGCTTTCATCGCCGATCTTGCCCGACGCGTCGCCTATCGCACCGAAAGCCAGGTACCCGAGAGCCGGCCGCATCTCACGGAGTATCTCGTGCAGGAGATTGGTCCCGCTTTCGAGCGTATCGGCTTCAAGGTCGAAATATGCGATAACCCGGTTGCGGGCGGCGGGCCGCTGCTGGTGGCGGAGCGCATTGAAGATGCGAATCTTCCGACCGTGCTTACGTACGGTCATGGCGATGTGATACGCGGTCTGGCCGAACAGTGGCGTACGGGATTTTCGCCGTGGGAACTCAAACAGGAAGGCAGCCGCTATTACGGGCGCGGTTCCGCCGACAACAAAGCGCAGCATTCGATCAATATGGCTGCGCTGGCGACGGTGATCGCCGAGCGCGGCAAGCTGGGTTTCAACGCGAAGTTCCTGATCGAGACGGGCGAGGAAGTCGGCTCGCCGGGATTGCAGGAATTCTGCGCGCGCGAACGCGCGCGGCTCAAGGCCGACGTGCTGATCGCATCCGACGGTCCGCGCCTGTCCGCGCAACGCCCGACGATCTATCTGGGTTCGCGCGGCGCCGTCAACATGGATTTCAGCGTCGATCTGCGCGCAGGCGCGCATCACTCCGGTAACTGGGGCGGGCTGCTCGCCAATCCCGGCGTCATACTCGCGCACGCGCTGGCGAGCATCGTCACGCGCGAGGGCAAGGTGCTCGTGCCGGATATTCTGCCGCAACGCATTCCGGACTCCGTACGCAAGGCGCTCGCCGATTGCGCGGTGGAGCCGGGTGCCGACGAGCCCGCGGTGGATGACTGGTGGGGCGAACCCGGGTTCACGCGCGCGGAGAAGGTTTACGGCTGGCACACCTTCGAGGTGCTCGCCTTCAGGACCGGCAATCCGGACAACCCGGTAAACGCCATACCGGGACGCGCAACCGCGCATTGCCAGATACGTTTTGTCGCCGGAAGCGACCCGCATTCGTTCGTCCCGGCGCTGCGTCGTCATCTCGATGCGCACGGCTTTAACCGGGTAAGGGTCGAACAGGCGAAGAAGGGATTTTTTCACGCCACCCGGCTGGACCCGGACCATCCGTGGGTGCGCTGGGCGGCGGATTCGATCACGCGCACGACGGGAACCAGGCCCGCCATACTGCCGAACATCGGCGGTTCGCTGCCGAACGAGTGCTTTGCCGATACGCTGGGATTGCCGACGATCTGGGTGCCGCACTCCTACGCGGGATGCTCGCAACACGCGCCCGACGAGCACGTTCTCGCGCCGATTCTGCGGGAGGGCTTGCAGATGATGACCGGCCTGTACTGGGACCTGGCCGAGGAGGGTGTGCCGGTTTGAATCGCGTTCATGCACGCCGCACGCGTGACTTTGATTGAGCATCAGAAGTAAAATAGACCGTATCGACCAATGGGGAGTTGAGTATGCATGCGCGTCAATCGCTATTTCATTTTGCTTTCGTCATAATCGCGGCGCTGTGTTGCGTGTCACTGACTGCGCAAGCGCAGACGACTTTACCGACAGCTAACGAACCGGCGCCGGTGTCGGCAGCGCAGCCCACGGCGGCCAGCCCAAACAATGAGAAGTTCAGGCAGCTCAAAGCGCAGTGCGAGGCGGATGTGCCGCCCGGCAAGTTGAACGGCGATATCTGCGTAGACGCTGCAATGCTGCTGTTGGGAGACCCGCAGCTCGGCAGCGATGTTCCCGACGAGTTTCGCGACATGAAAGAAGACCACCGCATCAAAATCGCGTTGCGGCTGTTCGAACGGGGGGTCGCCAGTAGCAACCTTGCGCGCGCCCGTGCCTACGACTTGTACAACAAGGTGGGATTTCTCGGCGTGAACTCGTACGCCGACACTTACCGCGCCAATGAATTGATGGCGATGATGATCAAGAGCGGCTACCCCGGCGGCGTCTTGCGGAAAATCCGCGGCAACACCAGTATCATTGCATTCGGTGCGACGGATGAGGAGAAGAAGAACGGTTGCGCCACCGCGAAAAAAATGCTGGGCGAATGCAAGCTCGATGCCGACAGCGCGGTCATCGCGAAGGAAGTGGCTGGTTCCAACATCTGCCTGGGTTTCGAGCAACCCGCGAAGTAATCGTCAAACGGCGGGGTGGCGCGCGCCATTCCGCCCGCGGGTCAGGCGGCCATCTTGTGATGGCTGTTTTTATTTATATCTGTTGTCGCTTACCATAGGCTCGTATGGCTATTCACTTGCCTTCTGCTCTGCAGCCTGGTCTCAAAGGTTCAGTCGAAATCATTGTCGGCGAAGAGCACACCGCGCCCCATGTCGGCAGCGGGCGCGTGCACGTACTCGCAACCCCGGTGATGGTGAACCTGATGGAAGCCGCGGCGCTGCAGGCAGTAGAGGGTTTGCTGCCGGCGGGGCATCAGACGGTCGGCACCCATCTCGACATCACGCACACCGCGGCGACGCCGGTCGGCATGCGCGTGACGGCTTATGCTGAACTGACCAAGGTGGAGAAGCGAACATTGACGTTCAGCGTGTACGCCGAGGACGAGAAAGAGCGCATCGGCGGCGGCATCCACGAGCGCATTATCATCAATCTCGAACGCTTCGATGTTCGGATGCAGGAAAAACTTAAGCTAATACCTAAAACCTAAAGCTTTGCCGCAAAGGAAAGAAAGCGATTAACGTCCACGATGACCCGCGCCCGCGATCCGCGCTTGCTTCGCGTCGCCGTTGATCATGCGGTTATGCGACAATCTTGTCGTATTCAGAATGCGTTCCGAAAATGCTTCAACTCTCTCGGGCCTTGCCAGCCTGATAATCCGTGA
>JAYVME010000112.1:0-12551 GCA_043759115.1 Betaproteobacteria bacterium
TTGACCTCGATCTGATCGCCCAGGATCAGGCCGAGTATCAGCGGCGCCAGCGGAAAACGAAACTTCACCAGCGCGTAACCGATCAACCCGAACAGCAGCAGGACGTAGACGTCGTCCATGATGTTGTTCAGCGCGTAGGCGCCGATTACGCACAGCACCATGACGATCGGGATCAGGATCGATTTATTGACGGTGACAACGCGCAGAAAAAAGCGCGTGCCGAGCAGGCAGATGAGCACCATGAGCGGGTGCGCGAGCAGGTACGCGGCATAGATGCCGTAGGCAACGGTCGGGTGCTGGGTAATGAACAGCGGACCCGACTGGATGCCGTGGATCGTCATTGCGCCGAGCATCACCGCGGTCACCGCGTCACCGGGTATGCCGAATGCCATGATGGTGACCAGCGAACCGCCGACGTTGGCGTTGCAGGATGCTTCGGAGGCGATGATGCCTTCCGGGTTGCCTTTGCCGAAACGCTCCGGGTGGCGCGAGAACTTCTTCGCCTGATCGTAGGCCATGACCGTGGCGGCGCTGCCGCCGATCGCCGGCAGCACGCCGATCAGAATCCCGACCAGCGTCGACCAGACCAGCAGAAACGGCTTGCTCAGGATCTCCCAAAGCACCGCCAGATGCGACACCGTAAGCGGCGGCGCTTTGACCGGCCCGCTCGATTGCCCGGTCTGATTCATCTTCTCGAGGTCCGTCATCAGTTGCGCAAACGCGAAGATCCCGATCAGCACCGGCAGAAAAGGAAAACCGTTGCGCAGGAAATCACTGCCCAGCGTAAAGCGCGGGACGCTCATGATCGGATCGTAGCCGATAATGGTGATCAGGAGCCCGACGGCGCCGGAGAGCAGACCCTTGACGAGCGACCCCTCGGTGAGCCCGGCCACCATCGACAGCGCGAAAATGAACAACGAAAAATACTCCCACGGGCCGAACTCGAGCGCGATTGCGGCAAACCAGCCGGTGGCGAGTATCAGGAACACGCCGGCGAGCAGGCCGCCGAGAAACGAGGACCAGACGCCGAGCCATACCGCGCGTCCGGGCTGTCCTTTCTGCGTCATCGGATAACCGTCGAAGGTGGTGGTCACCGCCGACGGCGTTCCCGGGATGCCGATCAGCGCGGCGGTGATCGCCCCGCCCGCGGAGCCGCCGACATAAACGCCGGTCATGGCGGCCAGACCCTGCAGCGGGTCAAGCCCGAACGTAAAGGGCAGCACCATGATGATGGTCATGGTGATGGTGACGCCCGGCAGTGCGCCGCCGATGACCCCCGCCAGCGTGCCGACGAACAACGGCACCAAGTATTTCAAATGCAGGACGTTGACGGTCGCGGCGAGTAACAGCTCGAGCATGGTCTAAACGCCGGTCCAGCGGCCGCGCGGCAGCAGCACGGACAGGTAGGCTTCAAACGCAAGATAGGTGACGATGACCGTCGCCAGCGCGGCGACGATGACGATCGCCCAGCGCCGCCACCCGCGCGGTCGCTCGATTACCGCCTGCAGCGCCGCGACGAACAAAAAGGTCGCAACCCGGAAACCGAGATAAGGCAGCAGCAGAACATAAATCGCGAACACCGTAAACGTCATCGCCACCAGGCGATAATTGCGCTTCTCGGGAGCGGCGGCGGTGTCGGCGATGGCGGCGGCGGTGTCGCCGCGGCTGCGCCGGCGCGCGAGCACGTCGGCGATGATCAGCATCACGGACAGCGCCGCCGTGATGACCAGCACGATGCGCGGATAAAAGTCCGGCCCGATCGGCACCAGCGCGGACTGCGGCAAGCCGCGCGTCATGAAGAGCAACGCGACGCTCAAGCCGAGAAAGATCAGCCCGGCGACGCCGTCCCGCCCGAGCTTCATAAAACCTCCGGCAGCATGGAGGCGCTTAGCGCTTCAGCATACCCAGGTCGCGCGCGAGGTCCTTGTTGAGGACGTCATTCTGCTTGAGAAACTCGGTGAATCCCTTGCGGTCAAGATAGCGCACGTCGGTGCCCTGCAATTTCATTGATTCGGCATAGGCCGGGTCCTTGGCCGCCTGCGCGCACGCCGATTCGAGCTTCGCGATCACGTCGGCCGGGGTGCCCTTCGGCGCCATCACGCCGCGCGACACCGCGTAGACAACGTTATAGCCGAGTTCCTTGAAAGTCGGCACGTTCGGCAGATCCGGGCTGCGCTTCTCCGTGCCGATCGCGAGAAACTTCAACTGCCCGGCGTCGACCTTGCCTTTCTGTGTCAGGTTGCCGTCGGTCAAATCGTTATGGCCGCCGAGAATCGCGTTCATGCGCTGCGCGAGGCCGTCATACGACACGTACTTGAACTTGATCTTGGCCTCTTTTTCGAATATCGCCGGGAAGAAGTGGCTGGTGGAGCCGAGCGTCGCGCCGACCGAAATCTGGCCCGGACGCGCTTTTGCGTCATCGACCAGTTCCTTCAACGTGGTCCACTTGGTTTTCGGGCTCGCGGTCAGGATGGACGGCGTCGATGAAATCAGGCAGATCGGCTCGAAGTCGGTGTAGTTCACGTCCGACACGCCGGTGTAGTAGGTCGAATGGATGTAGTCGTGCACCGCGTACAGCGTGTAGCCGTCAGGCGGCGCGTTCTTCGCTTCACGCGCGCCGACCGTGCCCGAAGCGCCGCCGATATTGGCGATCACCACCGTGGTGCCGCCGAGCGCCTTCTGCAACGCCTGCCCGAACGGCCGGAAAATATTGTCGGTGTCGCCGCCGGCGGCCCACGGCACGATCATTTTGATCGGACGGTCGGGAAATCCCGCCGCATACGCAGCAAATGAGCAAGCGGCGCATGCCAGCGCGGTAACCAGTGCGCGTAATTTGAGATTCATGCCGGGTCTCCTCAGGTGAAATTATTGCGGTTGTGCATCTTAACCACGCGCTCCCGCCGTGACAAGGCGGATTAACGCGACCCGTGCCGGGCCAGCGCCCATGCCACGTGTTCGCGCACCAGCGCTGAGGGATGCCCGCTGCGTAGCCGCAGTGCAGCAACGACTTGCGGCGCGGATGGCGCGGATTTGGGAACATTGCCCAGCCCGACCGCAAGATTACGCAGCCAGCGCTCATAACCGATGCGATGAATGGCGCTGCCGGTAAGGCGCGTGTGAAACTCGTCCTCGCTCCACGCAAATAAATCGACGAGCGCGGCCGCGTCCAGACCGTTGCGCACGGCAAAATCAGGTTCAGCGCTGGTCTGGACAAATTTGTTCCACGGGCATACCAGCTGGCAGTCGTCGCAGCCATACACGCGGTTACCGATCAGCGGGCGCAGATCAACCGGTATGCTGCCATGATGTTCTATCGTCAGGTACGAAATGCAGCGCCGCGCATCCAGCCGGTAGGGTGCGACGATCGCGCGCGTCGGACAAATATCGATGCACTTTTCGCAGGTGCCGCAATGGTTGCCCGTCGCCTGATCGACCGGCAGCGGCAGATCCGTATAGATCTCGCCCAAAAAAAAGTACGAACCCGCTTCGCGCGTCAGGAGCAGCGTATGTTTGCCGCGCCAGCCGAGGCCCGCCTTCTCCGCGAGTTCCACTTCCATGACCGGCGCGCTATCGGTAAACACGCGATAACTGAACGGGCCGGCCGCCGTTTCGACGCGCTCCGCTAACCGCTGCAAACGCCGGCGCAGCACCTTGTGATAATCGCGGCCGAGCGCGTAACGCGAAATGAAAGCCCGGTCCGGTGCATTGATGACCGCCCAACTGTCGGCAACATCCGACGGCAGGTAATTCATGCGCGCGGCGATCACGCGCAGCGTGCCGGGCACGAGCTCGGCCGGCCGCGCGCGTTTGACGCCGTGCTTTGCCATATAATCCATGTCGCCATGGAAACCCGCTTGCAACCACTCGAGCAAACGCGGTTCGGCGCGACTCAGATCGGCGTCCGCGATGCCGATGTGCTGAAATCCGAGTTCGACGCCCCATGCGCGGATCTGGTGCGCGAGTTGCGCAACCGCGACCGGCGCCGGCGATTGTTGTTCACTCTGCATGACTTTCCATCATAAACATCCGCCGGTGCAAATGACACGCCATCTTACGAACGAGGCAGCGACGCTGGCCCTCGGCGCGACGCTGGCGCCAGGATTACGCCCGGGCACGGTGATTTACCTCAGCGGCGAGCTTGGCGCGGGCAAAACCACGCTCGCCCGCGGTCTGTTGCACGCTTTGGGCGTCAAAGAACGGGTCAAAAGCCCGACCTATACATTGGTTGAACCTTATACCATTTCTAGTTTATACTTGTATCACTTTGATTTTTATCGACTCAGGTATACTGATGAATGGGTCGATGCGGGCTTTCGCGAGCACTTTAACGGCGACGCAGTATGCCTCGTCGAATGGCCCGAAAAGGCCGGTCGACAACTACCTGCGCCGGATGTGACGATCGAAATGGCGGTTGCCGGCGACGGACGCAGCGTAACGATCACCGCGGAGACGGAGGCGGGTAGAAATTGTTTGATGCGGCTGCAAAACTGACGCAGCATTTCATACCGATGACCGCGGGCCGGGGTTATCGCTGCCGCCTGCATTCGTTCCTGAAATCCCCGGCTCTTCTCTTGCTGCTGGCGCCGCTTGTGGTCAACGCGGCGACCACCGTGACTGCGGCGCGCGTATGGCCGGCCCAGGACTACACCCGCATCACGCTCGAGTCGGCGACGCCGATCGCGCATCAATTGCTGCTGCTGAAAAACCCCGACCGGCTCGCACTCGACCTTGAAGAGGTCGCGGTTACGCGCGCGCTCGAAGAGCTATCCGGCAAGATCGGGGCCAACGACCCGTATGTAAAAGCCGTGCGCATCGGCCGCTTCAAGCCGGGCGTCGTGCGTCTGGTGTTCGATCTCAAAACCGAAGCGAAGCCCGAGGTATTCACGTTAAAGCCGATCGCGGAATACGGCAACCGGCTGGTGCTCGACATTTATCCCGCGCAGGCAGTCGATCCGTTGCTTGCGCTGCTGGAGAGATCGCAAGCCGCCGCGCCGCTGCCCGCCACATCGCTACCACCCGCCGCTCCGTCTACGGCCCGCGACCCCAAAACGGGCGATCACAGCATCGTCAGTGCGTCGATCGATCCGGCCCCGAAGACGCCGCGGCCGGCCAAACCCGACGTTCAGCGACTGATCATCATCGCCATCGACGCCGGTCACGGCGGTGAGGATCCGGGCGCCAAAGGCCGCGGCGGCGCGCACGAGAAAGACGTGACGCTCGCCATTGCGCGCAAACTGAAGTCCATGCTCGACCGCGAACCCAACATGCGCGGCGTGCTGACGCGCGACGGCGATTACTTCATTCCGCTGCATCATCGCGTCGAAAAGGCGCGCAAGGTGTACGCCGATCTGTTCGTTTCGGTGCACGCGGACGCTTTCATCAAGCCGAACGCGCGCGGCTCGTCGGTGTTCGCGCTGTCGGAAAGCGGCGCCACCAGTTCGGCCGCAAAATGGCTGGCCAGAAAGGAAAACGACGCCGACCTGATCGGCGGCGTGAACCTCGACGTGCAGGATCCCTATCTCAAGTTGACGCTCGCCGATCTGAGTTTCACGGCGCAGATCAACGACAGCCTGAAGCTCGCGCGCGCCGTGCTGGCTGAACTTGGCGAGATCAACACACTGCACAAATCCGACGTCGAGCAGGCGGGTTTCGCCGTGCTCAAGGCGCCCGAATTTCCGTCCATTCTGGTCGAGACGGCGTTCATCAGCAACCCGGACGAGGAGAAAAAGCTGAAGAGCGAAAGCTATCAGGAACAAATGGCCGATGCGATTCTGGCCGGCATCAAGCGCTATTTCGCGCAGAACCCGCCGCTCGCACGCTCGCGCGTAGCGGTCAATCAGTAGTCATCGCGATGCGACTCGCGACTGCCGCGCTCGCGGTACTGCTTGGCACTGCGGCCTTCGCCACCGAAATCGAAGGCATCAAGCTGCCGAAACGCGTACAACTCGGCGCGGCCGGACCCGGGCTGGTGCTCAACGGTGCGGGCGTGCGGGTGCGCTTCGTTTTCAAGGTCTATGTCGCGGCGCTTTACCTGCCTGAAAAAACGGCAGACGGGGAAACCATTCTACGCAGCGATCAGCCCACCCGCTTTGTCATGTACATGCTGCGCGACTTAAGCGCGGAGCAGATCAATTCGTCGATCACCGACGCCCTGCGCGAAACGCTGACGGTGGAGGAACGGCGGCCGCTCGACTCGCGCATGGCGCGCTTCAACGCCATCTTCGAGCACATGCGCGAAGTCAGGGAGGGCATGCGGATAACGCTCGACTATCTGCCGTCACTGGGCACCGTCGTTAACGTCAACGGCGAGGAAAAAGACCGCATCCCCGGCGCGGATTTCCATCGGGCGTTGCTGCGCGTGTGGCTCGGCGACCGCCCGCGCGACCCCGAACTCCGGAAAGCATTGCTCGGTATCGGCGCGCAATAGAATTAAAATCCTCCGACTCTGATTATCCACGAGGTGCCAATGAGACCGCTATTCACTATCACGCTCGCTCTGGTGGCGCTGGCGTTGACGCCGGCTAACGTCAACGCCGCAGAGCGTTATCCTTCGAAACCCGTGCGCTTGGTCGTACCTTATGCGCCCGGCGGCGGCTCCGACACGATCGGCCGCGTGGTCGGACTCAAACTGGGCGAAGCGCTCGGCGAATCTTTCGTCATCGACAACCGGCCGGGCGCCGCCAGCATGCTGGCAACCGAGATCGTCGCCAGGTCGCTGCCCGACGGCTACACGCTGATCCTCGCCGACGTGCCGCACACCATCAATGTCTCGACCTACGCCCATCCGACTTACGACGCGGTAAAAGACTTCGCGCCTGTCATGCTCGTCGGCACCGCGCCCCAGATCATGGTCGCCCATCCCTCGTTCGCGTACAACTCGCTGAAAGAGCTGCTGGCGTTGCCGCGCGCGCAGACCGAAAAGATCGCCATGGGCACGAGCGGCACCGGCAGTTCGCCGCACATGACCTACGAGCTGCTGCGATTGCGCACCGGGCTCACGCTCAACCATATCCCCTACAAAGGCGGCGGGCCGGCCACGGCGGATGCGCTGGCGGGACAGATCCCGATTGCATTCAACGCCGCGCCCGCGTCAATGACGTATTTGCGCGCGAACCGCCTTAAGGGACTCGGCATTACCAGCGGCAAACGGCATCCACTGGTACCCGGCATACCGACGTTTGAAGAAGCGGGGGTAGCCAATTTCACCGTCGCCCACTGGTATGGAGTGCTGGCGCCGGCCGGTACGCCGCCGGCCGTCATCAAAACGCTGCACGCTGAAATCCTGAAGGCGTTGCAAACGCAGGACGTAAAAGAGCGTTTTGCAGCGCTTGCCATCGACGTCGCCGCCATCGGCCCGCAGGAATTCGCGAAAATCATCGATGCGGACGTCAAGCGCTGGCGCGAAGTCGTGGCCAAATCCGGCATTCGCATTGAATAAAAAGAACGGTTACCCCATGAGTTACGTCTCAAGAATTGAATCGAGCGAGGGACGCAGTCTGCCCACCGACAAACCCTGCACCGCCCTGCCCGGCGAAATTCTGTCGGTGCGCTACGACCTCGACCGCGTTAAACGGGATGTTGCTCCGCGCGATATCGAACGGGGGCCCGCCAATCTCTGGCGCTATGCGCCGCTGCTGCCGGTCGATGACCCGCACGCAGCAGTGTCGCTCAACGAGGGTTACACGCCGCTCTTGCAGGCGCCACGACTCGCGCGCGCGCTGGGACTGAAGAACGTTGCCGTAAAAGACGAAAGCCGCAACCCCAGCGGCACGTTCAAGGATCGCGGCGCGAGCGTCGCGGTTTCGCGCTATGTCGAGTTGGGCGTGAAGACGGTCGCGCACAACAGTTCCGGCAACGCCGGTGGCGCGTGGAGCCTGTACGCGGCGCGAGGAGGGATCACATGCGTCAACCTGCTGCCGACCGACGCGCAACCGTCCAGCCTGCAGCACTGCCGGGCCAGCGGGCAACCCGCATTTCTCGTGGAGAACTGGCACGACGCGGGACGCATGGTGGCGGAAGCGTGCGAGCGCAATGGCTGGCTGAATATCTGCACGCTCAAGGAACCGTACCGGCTCGAAGGCAAGAAAACCATGGGTCTTGAAATCGCGGAGCAGCTGGGCTGGAAAATGCCGGCGGCGATTTTCTATCCGATGGGCGGCGGACTCGGTGCGATTGCGATCTGGAAAGCATTTGAAGAATTGCTGCGGTTGGGCTGGATCGAGGGCACATTGCCGCGTCTCTATGTCACTCAGTACGAGGGCTGCGCGCCGATGGTCAAAGCGTTCGACGACGGCAGGGACGAATGTACGCCGTGGGGCAAGATCGACATTCCGCCGGGCGGCCTCAAGTCGCCCAATCCGCCCGGTGGCCGCGCGGTACTCGCGCTGATGCGCAAGCACGGCGGCGCGGCAATTCCGGTGTCGACGCGTGAAGCGCTGGCCGCGGTCGATGAATTGGCGCGCGAAGAAGGCATATTCGCGTGTCCGGAAAGCGCAACCACGCTGGCCGGATTGAGAAAAGCTGTTGCGAAAAATCTGGTGCGGCATGACGAGCTTATCGTCATCGTCAATACCGGCTCGGGACTGAAGTCGATCCCCACCCTCGAGGCGCCGCGCTTTCCGGTCATAGTGTCGAGCGCGGACATGCACGCCTGAAACTTTTGCGCCCGCCCGCATGCGTGAAGCGGGGGTCAAGGATTTCGCAACGTTCCAGTGGTACGGCGTGCTCGGGCCGGCGGGCCTGCCCAAAGACGTGGTCGCTGTACTCAATCGCGAAATCAACAAGGCGCTCGTCTCGCCCGAGATGAGGGAGCGCTTCGCGTCATTGACGCTTGATGCGACACCGGGTCCGCCGGAAGAATTTCGCAAGCTGCTGGAAAGCGAAGTCCAGCGCTGGAAGGAAGTGTTGAAGCAGGTGACCGTGCAGCTGGATTAACCCCAGCCATCGGCACTGACTACGCCTTCGATTTTAGTTCGGCAGCGATCGACGAAAACTGCTCCAGCGTCCTTCTGAATTCTTCTCGCTCCAAGTCGCTTTGCGCTCGTGCCGGTTGTCCGGGTTGTAGCACGCGACGAAGTCATCGAGATCCGCGCGCTTGAGCGAGTTGGTCTTCAACGTGAAGTGCCTATTAGTGCGCAGATCGTAGACCCATCGCCTGCTCGTCCACGCCGGTTCCTGCGCGGGCTTGGCATCGAAAAACAACACGTTTGCCTTAACGCCCTGCGCGTAAAAAATGCCGGTCGGCAGCCGCAGCAGCGTGTGCACGTCGAATCCCTTGAGCAGATTGCGCCGCACGGTTTCGCCCGCGCCGCCTTCGAACAACACGTTATCGGGCACCACTACCGCGCAGCGGCCGTTCATCTTGAGCAGAGTCTTGATGTGCTGCAAAAAGTTGAGTTGCTTGTTTTTGGTCGCGGTCCAGAAATCCTGCCCCTCATACGCCGTGTCTTCCTTTTCCAGATCGCCTTCTTCGTTGACAATAGCAATGCTGCTTTTCTTGCCGAATGGCGGATTGGTGAGCACCAGGCTGAAGCGCTCGCCCGGATCGCCGGCAAGACTATCCAACCCCGAATGCACCGGACAGGGATCGGCATTGATACCGTGCAGATAGAGATTCATGATGCACAGCCGCGCGGTCGCCGGCACCAGTTCCCATCCGCGCACGAAATTCTGCCGCAGATGCTTTTTCTGCTCGGTGTCGAGCTTGTTGCCGAAATGCTTAGATACATAGTCATGTGCCGCGAGCAGGCTCGCCCAGCCCATCTTCGCCGGCACGATGGGCTTGCGGTTATACGGCGCCTTGGTCTGCTCTTCGGCCATCTTGAGAAACAGCAGAAAAGTGATCTGCTCCGTATCCTTATTACGGTGCCACGGGTCAGGTTGGTTGGATCGATAACTTTCGTCAAGATGGTGAATACGTTTTATTGGGCGAAGATGGAGCACCATTTCTCGACCCATCAAAAGAAAAGGCGTATTTGGTCTCGGGAAAGTGCTGGGTGAATAACCACGCACACGTGCTCAAGGGAAAGGATGGCGTTTGCATCAATAAATTTCTCTTGCACGCACTGAACGGCGTGAATTACCGCGGCTATGCAAACGGAACCACCCGACTCAAGCTGACCCAAGCTGCAATGCGGCAATTGCCGATCAAACTCCCCCCGATTGATCTGCAAACGCTCGTTGTTGAAAAAATAGAAGAACTTTTCTCCGACCTCGACGCCGGTGTCGCCGCGCTCAAGCGCGCGCAGGCCAGGCGAGTCGCCTGCGCTACGCTTTCAGCGCGGTTAGTACTTCGTCCAGCATTTTCTTCGCGTCGCCGAACAGCATGCGGTTGTTCTCTTTGTAGAAAAGCGGATTGTCGACGCCCGCATAACCCGAGGCCATGCTGCGCTTCATTACGATCGAAGTTTTCGCCTTCCACACTTCGAGCACCGGCATGCCGGCGATCGGGCTCGCCGGGTCGTCCTGCGCGGCCGGGTTCACGATGTCGTTGGCGCCAATGACCATGGCGACGTCGGTCGTCGGGAAATCCTCGTTTAACTCGTCCATCTCGAACACGATGTCGTAAGGCACTTTGGCTTCCGCCAGCAACACGTTCATGTGGCCGGGCATGCGGCCGGCAACCGGGTGGATGCCGAAGCGCACATTGACACCCTTGTCGCGCAGAAACCTGGTGATCTCGTAAACCGTATGCTGGGCCTGGGCGACCGCCATGCCGTAGCCCGGCACGATGATCACGTTCTTGGCCTCGCGCAACAGTTCCGCCGTTTCCGCGGCAAGAATTGGATTGACCTCGCCAGCGGGCTGCGCACCTTCGCCCTTCGGCGCCGGCTTACCGCCCCCGGTGCCGAAACCACCCGCGATGACGCTGATGAAGTGGCGGTTCATCGCGCGGCACATGATGTAGGAGAGGATGGCGCCGCTCGAGCCCACCAGCGCACCGGTGACGATCAGGAGGTCGTTCGACAACATGAAGCCGGTCGCCGCCGCCGCCCAGCCGGAGTAGCTGTTCAGCATCGACACCACCACCGGCATGTCGGCGCCGCCGATCGCCATCACCATGTGGATGCCGAATAAAAGCGCGATCACCGTCATCACGATCAGCGGCGTCATGCCGTCGCTCACCGAACCGGCGTGCAGAAATTCCCGCCCGAAGTAGATGATAATCAGCAGGCCCGCGAGGTTCATCCAGTGACGCGCGGGCAGCAGCATGGGGCTGCCGCCGATCTTGCCCGAGAGTTTGCCGAAAGCGATCACCGAGCCGGAGAAGGTCACCGCGCCGATCAGGATGCCGATGTAGATCTCGATCTCGTGAATGGCCTTTTCCGCCCCCGTGGCATGGGCCGATGCCGCCGGGTCGATGTAATTCGCAAATCCGACCAACATCGCCGCGAGACCGACCAGACTGTGCATCAGCGCGACCAGCTCCGGCATCTGGGTCATTTTCACGGTGCGCGCGGCGTAAAGTCCGATGCTGCCGCCCACCACCATGCTGCCGATGATCCACGGTATGCCGGCCGCCGTGACGCGCGGCCCGAAGACCGTCGCCAGCACGGCGATGGTCATGCCGATCATGCCGTACAGGTTGCCGCGCCGGGAGCTCTCCGGATTGGAGAGGCCGCCCAGGCTCAGAATGAAAAGAATCGTTGCTCCGATATAGGAGACTGCTGACAGGCCTTCAGACATTTTCCGTCTCCACTATTTGCGGAACATTTCGAGCATCCGGCGGGTTACTGCAAATCCGCCGAACATATTGATCGCCGTGAGCGCGATTCCCGCCACCGCCAGCCAGCGTATCCAGTCCTCCGGCCGGGCGTAACCTGAATCGATCGGCGGCGCAATCTGCACCAGCGCGCCGATGGCGATGATGCTGCTGATCGCATTGGTGACGCTCATCAGCGGCGTGTGCAGCGCGGGCGTGACATTCCACACCACCATGTAGCCGACGAAGCAGGCCAGCACGAAAACCGTGAAGTGCGCGAGGAATGCCGTCGGCGCGCTGTTGCCGATGAACCAGAACAGCAACGCTGCCACGCCGAACGTGACCGCCGTGCTCGTGCCGGAAGCCGGGGCGCCCGCGCCGTGACCATGCCCTTTCTTGGCCGCGGGAGCCGGCGCCGCCTTGGCTACTGCCGGCGGTGCAGCCAAAAGTTTTGGCGCCGGTGGCGGCCAAGTGATGTTGCCCTCCTTGACCACCGTCGTGCCGCGCAGCACCTCGTCGTCCATGTTGACGTTGATGATGCCGTCCTTGGTCTTGCACAGTTCCTCGGCCAGGCGGAACAGATTGGTCGCATACAGCGTGGAGGACTGCTTTGAGAGGCGGCTCGGCAAATCCGCGTAACCGATTATGGTTACACCGTGCTTCACCACTGCCTTGCCGGGCTCGGTCAGTTCGCAGTTGCCGCCCTGCTCGGCGGCCATGTCGACGATGATGCTGCCCGGTTTCATCGACCGCACCATCTCGGCGGTAATCAGCTTCGGCGCCGGCCGGCCCGGAATGAGCGCGGTGGTGATGATGATATCCACGTCCTTCGCCTGCTTGGCAAACACCG
>JAYVME010000113.1:0-5672 GCA_043759115.1 Betaproteobacteria bacterium
CGCCCTCGTCGTACGCGCGCGCGATCTCAGGCCCGCCGAAGACGATCTTCAGCGCGAGATCGATCCCCTCCTCACGAAAGAAACCGCGCGCGATGCCCAAGCGTAGCTGAAGTGCCTCTTTGTCGGTTGGAATGCCGTATTCGAGCGTGACGCTCATTTTTCCGCCATATCGGCGGCCTGCCTGACTTCTCCATCCTTGTACTGGCCCCACGCGGCGGAGAGCTGTGCCATCGACAGCGGATCGAGATCGAAGCGCGGCACGTCGTCCGGGTCCCAGTGTCCGTAGTCATCGACGCCACGCACCAGCGTTGCCTGCCTGCGTCCGCTGGTCGATCGCACGTGGGTCGGGATAAAGAAGAATGCGAAACCGATACGGCGATCAGTGCCGCGATTCGGGCCGGAGGCATGTGCCATGCGCTCGTCGTGCAGCGAAAACTCCCCCGCCGCCAACTCCATGCACACGGCCTGATTGTCGTCCAGACCCTCGATGCTTTGACCTTTCGCGAGCATATTGTCTTTGGCGTACGTCTCGACATGATGCAAGTCGGGCCCGAGATGCGTGCGCGGCATGACCTTCAGACAACCCTTCTCTACCGTGCTTTGCGTAAAGGCCACCCATGCCGTGACTTCCTCGTGCGGAGCGAGTCCGAAGTAGGCCGAATCCTGATGCCACGACACGTAGCGGGGATCGCGGCCATTCTTGGCGAAGATCGAGGCCCCGAACAGCAGGATATTCGGCCCGATCACGTCCACCACCGCGTCAAGGATGTGCGGGTTGCGCGCGCGGTATTCGGCCGCCTGCCCGGGGCTCACGGCCCGCAGTGGAAAGACATAACCTTCGCTGCGAAACTGGGAGAGTTGCGCCGCAGTCAGATGTTTTGGCATCCCGGTCTCCCTCGACCCGAATGGGCTAAGTTCACTTCCGTGAAATTCGAAAACCTGCCGACTATTCTGTTCTTATGCCGCTTGCCGAATGTGCGGCGGGCATACGCATCAATGATATGCTCATCCCAATGTTATTACCAATTACCATTATGCCACCCTCCGCATTATCCGCACGCAAGGCGGTCGCCGCGCTCTGCCTGTTGTCGCTGATCTGGGCCTACAACTGGATCACGGTGAAAGAAGGTCTGCGGTATGCAGACCCGTTCGACCTGGCAGCGCTGCGCACAGCACCCGGCGCCGTGTTGTTGTTCGCCGCGATGGCGTGGATGAAAAAGCCGCTGGCGCCCGTAGCGCTGCCGCGCCTTGTCCTGCTCGGTTTGCTCCAGACCACAGGCTTCATTTCCTTTGTCTGCTGGGCTCTCGTGGCGGGCGCCGTCGGCAAATCCGCCGTGCTCGTTTACACCTTTCCGTTCTGGACGCTGCTCTTCGCATGGCCGCTGCTCGGTGAGCGCATCCGCGGCCTGCAATGGCTCGCGATTGGTTTGGCCGCGACCGGGCTCACGCTCATACTCGAACCATGGAATCTTGGCGGCAGTTTCGCCAGCCGCATCTACGCGGTGCTGGCGGGCGTGTGCTGGGCGGCAAGCTCGGTGATCGCCAAGCGCTGGCGCAACGAAGGCAATTTCGATCTCCTGTCGGTGACCGCGTGGCAAATGCTGCTGGGCGGCATCGCCTGCATCGTCATCGCGTGGCTCGTGCCGTCGCACCCTGTCGTATGGACCAGCCACTTCGTGCTGGTGCTCGGCTATGGCATCGTGTTGGGCTCGGTCGCCGGCTGGCTGTTGTGGCTGTATATACTCAAGCATCTGCCGGCGGGCATTGCGAGCCTCGGCATGATGGCGGTCCCCGCGCTCGGCGTGCTGTTGTCGAAACTCCAGTATGGCGAAGAGCCGGGTCGCGTTGAAATTATCGGCATGCTGCTGATCGGCGCGAGCCTGGCCCTCCTGTCGTGGCTGACGCTGCGCGGCCAGAAAAGCGTCGTGCCGGAAATCGGGCAGGAATGAATATTAAGGATGAAGGCGGAAGGATGAAGGATGAATTCAAACCCGTTGACGTCGTACCTGACAACCGAAAAATGAAACCCAGCCAGTCGCACATACACACGATACGCAACCTGCGCTACCACGTGCGCACGTGGGGCGACGCGCGTTCGCCGAAACTGTTTTTGCTGCACGGCTGGATGGATGTTTCGGCGTCGTTCCAGTTTCTGGTCGATTGCTTCGCGCGCGAGTGGTATGTCGTCGCCCCCGACTGGCGCGGCTTCGGCCTTTCCGGGTGGGCGCGCGACGGCTACTGGTTTCCGGACTATTACGCCGACCTCGACGCGCTCCTGGAAATCTATCAGCCCGACTCGCCGGCATGCCTCGTCGCGCACAGCATGGGCGGCAGCGTCGCCGCCACCTACGCGGGCTTGCGCCCGCAACGCGTGGCGAAACTGATTTCCATGGAAGGCTTCGGTACGTCGCGCACCACGCCGGATGCCGCGCCTGCGCGCTATCAGCGGTGGCTTGACGAATTGCGCGATCCGCCGCGCTTCCAAACCTACGCATCGTTCGACGAAGTCGCCGCGCGGCTGAAGAAAAACAACCCGCGCCTCACGGATGACAAGGCGCGCTTTCTCGCCCAGCACTGGGCGAGGCAGACCGCGCCGGGAGTGGTGTCCCTCCTCAGCGATCCGAAACACAAAATCGTCAATCCGGTGTTGAATCGCATGGAGGAAATCCTCGCCTGCTGGCGGCGCATCACCGCATCCGTACTGTGGGTTTCCGGCGCCCAATCCAGCGCACGCGGCTGGCGCGCCGACTCCGCGGCGCAGATGGCCGAGCGCAAGGCCGCGTTCAGGGACTTCCGCGAGGTTGTGCTCGAAGACTGCGGGCATATGATGCACCACGACCAGCCGCAGCGGCTGGCCGCCATCATCGAACAGTTCCTCGCGCCGGCATCGGCGTAAGCGATCCACGGCGAAACAGGCCGGCCGCGGCGCGGCATCAGGGCCGCATTTGATCCAGGCCTATGCCCGACGATGCGCGGTGTTAGTATTGCTCTATATAATGAGTCATCGGGCATTCGCATTACGCGGGTGCGGGGGAATAATGATGCCGCTCCATGTATTCTTTGCCACCGAGGAGGTTTGTATGAAACGCCTTATCGCCTTAGCAATTGTCGCCATCGCATGCGGCATTAACATTGCGCACGCTCAGGACTATCCGAACAAACAGGTCGTAGTCGTCGTGCCGTTTGCGGCCGGCGGACCGACCGACACGCTCGCGCGCAACCTCGGCGTGACGCTTACCAACTCACTCAAGCAGCAGATCATCATCGACAATGCGGCTGGCGCGGGTGGCACTATCGGCATCAACAAGGTCGCCAAGGCCAAAAACGACGGCTATACGTTGTTGCTGATGCATATCGGCATGTCGACCTCGCCGACGCTCTACCGCAAGCTGCCGTACGACACGTTAAACGACTTCGAGTACATCGGTCAGGTTGCCGACGTGCCGATGACCATGCTCGGCAAAAAAACGCTGCCGCCGAACAACCTGAAGGAGCTTCTACCCTACCTCAAGACGAACAAGGACAAACTCACCTACGCCAATGCCGGCCTCGGCGCGGCTTCGCATCTGTGCGGACTGCTCTTCATGAGCCAGAACGAAATCGACATCACGACCGTGCCGTATAAAGGCACTGCGCCGGCGATGACCGACCTGATCGGCGGGCAGGTCGATCTCATGTGCGATCAGACCACCAATACCACGCAGCAGATCAAGGGCGGCACGGTCAAGGTCTACGGCGTGACTTCAGCGCAGCGCGTGCCGTCACTGAAAGACGTTCCCACGCTTGCCGAGCAGGGCATGAAAGGTTTTGAGGTCGTAGTGTGGCACGGCCTCTACGCACCGAAGGGCACGCCCAAGCCGGTGCTGGATAAACTGGTCGCCGCTTTGCAGACCGCGGTGCAGGATGCAACCTTTAAAGCGCGGCTGGCGGAACTCGGCGCCGAGCCGGTGCCGGTATCGAAAGCCAATCCCGAATCGCTGCGCACCAAGCTTAAGTCTGAAATCGACAAGTGGGCGCCGATCATCAAGAAGGCCGGGCAGTACGCCGACTGATTCTATCGGCATCACGATTCTGCGCCGACTGAGCGCGGCGCACCGCGCCCCGACCGCAAAAACAACAGCGGGACCAAACCGGCTAGCCGAACGGCTCGCCATGGGGTAAAATCCTTACTCGGTAATACTTAAGGAGCCCTCATGTCGGCAGTATCGGTCACCAGCAAAGGTCAGGTCACCATTCCGAAACGTGTGCGGCAGGCGCTTGGCATTACGCCCGGCAGCAAGGTTGAATTCGATGTCGACGGCGGCGGTGCGCGGCTCAAATTGATCAAGAGGCAGGCGCCTTCAAGCATAGAGGAAGGCGCTGTCATTCTGAACTACACGGGCCCGCGCCTCCTGATCAAGCAAATGCACGGCGGGTTGGCGATGAAGAAAGCGGCCAAGCGTGCGCGCCGTTGATACCAACGTGCTCGTGCGTTATTACCTGCGCGACGATGCAGCGCAGGCGCGGATCGCCACGAGCATTCTTTCCGGCGGCGACGTGTTTATTCCCAAAACGGTAATACTGGAACTGGAGTGGGTGCTGCGGTCCGTCGCCGGGCAACCGGCCGACAAAGTCAAGGACTGCCTTGCGCATTTGATCGCGCTCCCAGGAGTTACCATCGAGGATCACGACGAGGTCGAAGCCGCGCTGCTCCATTGCCGGCAAGGGATCGACTTTGCCGATGCGTTGCATCTTGCGGCGAGCCACGCGTGCAGCGAGCTGCTCACGTTTGATGATCGAGGTTACGCGCGGCGCGCGGCCAAGCTCCGCCTCAAGCCTGCGGTCAAACTGACGACCGCCTGATTTGCCTCGCCGACCTCGGCGCCGAGCCGGTGGCGAAAGCCAATCCCGAAGCGCTGCGCACCAAGCTCAAGTCTGAAATCGGCAAGTGGGCGCCGATCATCAAGAAGGCGGGGCAATACGCCGACTGATTTCTTCTCTACACGTGCAACGGGCCGCGGCAGCAATGCCGCGGCTCTTTTTTTCAGATAATCGCGAGCGCAATAACGCGCGACTGCGGCTTGCGTGTAATTCCATTTCTACTTCATTGATGCAATAATATCTCCATCAACCCTGATGGAGAAAGTCATGTCGCGTCCTGCCAGTGGAGATAATCGAGTATTGATGAATGCCCGCGAGGCCATTGCTTCGGCCCAGACGGTGGAACAGTTGCGTCAGGCGCAGGCGGTTGTATTGCCGCTGGACTATGCGATGAGCTTGGCCGACACAGCCCAAGCTATTGGCGTTTCACCGGGTTGGGTCTGTCAATTGCGTCGGCGCTTTATTCAAGGACGCAAAGTAGGCGCGCCAGATGCGCCTACCGCAGGCGGGCGCAAACGCCAGAACATGAGCCTGGAAGAAGAGCGGGCGTTTCTGGCGCCCTTTCTGGCGTCCGCTGCTGCCGGTGGTGTACTCGTTGTCGGCCAAATAAAGGCGGCGCTGGACAAGCGCCTGGGGCGTGAGGTGGCGCTAGCCTCAGCCTATAACCTGCTACATCGCCACAACTGGAGAAAGCTCGCGCCCGACAAGCGCCACCCTCAAAGTGACCCGCTGGCTCAGGAGGAGTGGAAAAAAAACTCCCCGAAGCGCTCGCCGAAATCCGACAAGACTGGGCACAAGGCAAAACCGTCAAG
>JAYVME010000114.1:0-25757 GCA_043759115.1 Betaproteobacteria bacterium
CCGGAGAACGGGTTGTTATCGCGCGTGACCACATTAAGGCCGATGGCGATGTCCACGTCGGCGCAGAACCGGTCAAGCTGTACCGCCATCGCATGCACGAGTTCGGTTTCCAGGCACTCGACTTTGCCGGCGTGACCAGCGCGGCGTTCGGCCCAGCCTTCGACGGCGGCGCGAAATGCCGTCAGTTGCGCCTGTTCGATGCAACCCGCGCGGTTTGACATCTGCATCGCGAAACGCAATTGCGAGTACTGCGTGACGCTGTTGAATCCCGCCGCCTGCCATTGGCCCGTGGCGGCGGCGTATCCCGCAACGAGCACCGGTTTTCCCCAGCTTGCCGCCAAAGCGATCAGCTCTTCGTGCAGGCTGACGCTGTCAAGCGCGTCGGCAAACTCCGCCTCCACCACGTAGTCGATCACCGGATCGATCATGACTGCCGCCGGCGGCCGCGCCGCGAATGGCCTCGACCTGGAGGACGGGGACGGCGGGTCTTCCAGTGTCGGTTCGGTCCGCGCTACCGGCGTATCGTCCGCGACCGGCGCCGCCGGCATCAGCACGTCATCGGGCTCGCGCTCGAATGCCCGTTCGGTACGCCGGTGAAACTGGCGTTCCTGCCACCAGTTAAACAGATAAACGCCGCCCACGACGCAGGCGCCGATCGCAAGCAGGCTTATCTGCAGATCGCTCATATTCTAAGCGGCTTCTTTGGCAAGTTTCATGGCTTCTTCGATATCCACCGCCACGACGCGCGAAACGCCCGCCTCCTGCATCGTGACGCCGATCAACTGGTTGGCGATTTCCATCGTAATCTTGTTATGACTGATGAACAAAAATTGCGAGTGGGCCGACATGGTCTTGACCAGATCGCAGAATCGCTCCGTGTTCGTGTCATCGAGCGGAGCATCGACCTCGTCGAGCAGGCAGAACGGCGCCGGATTGAGTTGAAACAGCGCGAACACCAGCGACAAGGCCGTCAACGCCTTCTCGCCACCGGACAGGAGATGAATTGAACTGTTTTTCTTGCCGGGCGGTTGTGCGATCACCTGTACGCCGCTGTCGAGAATTTCCTCCCCCGTCAGCAGGAGTTTCGCCTGCCCGCCACCGAACAGCGACGGAAACAGGCGTCCGAAATGCTTGTTGACCTCATCGAACGTGTGCTGCAAACGCTCGCGCGTCTCGCGGTCAATGCGGCGAATGGCATCCTCCAGCGTCGTCAACGCCTGGTTCAGGTCCAGCGACTGGGCGTCGAGATAATTCTTGCGTTGCTGCGCGGTGTCGAGTTCCTCGAGCGCCGCGAGATTCACCGCGCCGAGTGCGTCGATCTCGCCGTGCAAACGCGCTATATCGGCCTGCAGTGCGCCGGAGCGCTTGCCTTTTTCAAGCTGCGCCTCGACCTCCTGTTCGTTCGCACCCGCCTCCGCCATCTGCAGCGCGAACTGCTCCTCGGTCAGGCGCGCTTCCTGCTCCTTCAACCTGACCTCGTTGATGCGCTCGCGAATCGGATCGAGATTCTGCTCGATCGTGAGCCGTTCCTGCTCGGTCTCCCGCAGCGACGTTTCGGTGGCTTCCAGTGCGTCGCGCGCGGCGGCCAACGACTGTTCTTTGTTGACGCGCACCGCGATGACCTGTTCGAGTTCGACGGCAAGCGGCGTTTCATCAAGTCCGCCGAGTTCCTCCTCGTGCCGGACGATACTCGTCCTGACCGTGCCGACGTTATCGTCGATCAGCTTGATCGCATTGTCGACTTCCGCAATCTTGTTGACGCAGGTCTTAAGATGAAATGCCGCTTCCTGCGCGGCGCGTTCGGCTTGTTGCAGCGCCTGCCGCTGCTGCGCAAGCGCATTTTCCGCAGCGGCGTAACGCTCGACGATACCGGCATGTTGGGCGTGCAACTCGATGCGGTGTTTGTCTATTTGCCCGACATTCGCCTGCGCCGCATCGTATTGCGCCCGTTCATGCCCCGATTGCGCATCGATTTCCGCGATCTCAGCCGCGATCTGCGCGCCGCGCTGGGTCACGCGCTGCGCCAGTTCCGACAGCTTGAGTATCGCCAGTTCCGACTCATGGAGCGATTGCTGCAGCAATTCGGCCGCGAAGCGCAATTCGTTGAGCGCAGCCTTGCGCTGCTCAAACCGGGTTTCCGCCGCCGCCAGCGCGCTCTTGTGCGATGCGAGCCGCGCCTGTTCGGCTTTGATCTGCCCGGTGAGTTCTTCGATCTCGCGCTGACGCGACAACACACCATGCAATTCCGAATCCGGCGCATGGAAGCTCACGCTATGACGCGTGAAGACATGGCCGTCACCGGACACCAGCAGCGCGCCGGCGGGAAGCCGCTCGCGCAGTTGAAGGCCCTCGCGCCTATCCTTGACGACGTAAACCTGATGCAGCCAATCGGCAAGCGCGCCGGCGGCCGCCGTATTCTTGCAGCGAACATAAGCGGCCAGCGGTTCCAGCCCGAACGGCGGCGGTGGCGCGGCACTGTCACCGGCCGCGGTATACACCGTCATCTTGCCGGGCGGCAGGTCGCCAAGCCAGGGGGCTGCCTGCGCGAGATCGCCCAGACCGATGGCATTCAGGCGCTCGCGCAATACCGCTTCGAGCGCGTCTTCCCAGCCGGCTTCGATTTCGATGTCCTGCCACAAGCGGCGCGCCGTATTGAGATCGTGCGCGGCCAGCCAGCCCTGCATCGTCTCGCTGCGCGCAATGCGATCCTGCAATTGGGTCAGCGCGTTGACGCGTGCTTCAAGCGCGGTGACCTGCTGCGCGGCCGCATCGACGGTTGCCGCCTGCTCGCGTAACGCCTGCTCCAACTGGGGTATGCGGGACTCCTCGGTGTCGACCAGCGCGCGTTTGTCGCGATGCTGGGACTCCAGCGATGCAAGCTCCGCGCGCAATCTCTCCAGCTCATCGCTGTCCGGCGGCGTCAATGCCGCCTGCTCCTCGCGCAATCGCTGTTCGCGCTGCGCAAGCTGGGCGAGTATCTTCAGCGCATGTTCGCCGCGCGTCTGCGCAAGCTGCAGCGCCTGCGCGTTTTCAACGACATCGTGCTGCAGACGGTCGCGCGTTTCCTGGCCCGCGCGAAATTCCTGCTCCGCGACAGGCAATTGAGCGGCTGCGGCCGCCGCCGCGGTCTGGCACGCGGCGGCCTGTTCGCGCGCGCGCGCCTCCTCCTGGCGCCACTCATTGTGACTCGCGCGCTGCGCTTCAAGCTGGCTTTCACCCTGCGCAAGCTGGGTCTGCAGCGCAGCGAGCTGGTTGCCGATGCGCTGGCGGTTTTCGCGCACGTGCTCGATCTGCTGCTGCAAACGCGACAGTTCAGCATTGGTTTCATAGAGACTGCCCTGTGCTGCATGCACCGCGTCGCCGGACGTGTGATGACGGTCACGCAATTCCTCGATACGGCGTTCGGCCTCGCGCAAGCGCGCGGTCTGGGCTTCGAGCTCGACGCCGAGTTTCTCGATTTCACGCGCGTAGCGTTCGCGCGCGCTGGTCGCTTCGCGCCGTTTCTGCAGCCACAACAGGTTTTGCGCCATGCGCAATTGTTCCTGCAGGCTGTGATACTGACGCGCCACCTCGGCCTGCGCGCGCAGATGTTCGAGCTGCTTGTCGAGCTCGAGCCGTATATCTTCGACGCGCAGCAGATTTTCGCGCGTGTCGGCGAGCCGCAACTCGGTTTCGCGCCGGCGCTCGCGATATTTCGAGACACCCGCTGCTTCTTCAAGAAATATGCGCAGCTCTTCGGGCTTGGCCTCGATGATGCGCGAGATCATGCCCTGTTCGATGATGGCGTAAGCCCGTGCGCCGAGCCCGGTGCCGAGAAAAATATCGGTCACGTCGCGCCGCCGCACGTGCAAATTATTGATGTAATACGCCGACTCGCTGTCGCGCTCGAGCACACGCTTCACCGAAATCTCGCCGTAGCTCGCCCACTGGCCGCCCGCCCTGCCCAGACTGTTGTCAAACACCAATTCGACGCTGGCGCGGTTCACCGTCTGCCGGTTGCCGGAGCCGTTGAACAACACGTCCTGCATGGTTTCGCCGCGCAAGTGACGTGCCGAAGATTCGCCAAGCACCCAGCGCACCGCATCGATAATATTGGATTTGCCGCAACCATTGGGACCGACCACGCCGACCAGCTGGCCTGGCACGGGGATACTGGTGGGATCGACGAACGACTTGAAGCCAGCGAGCTTGATTTCAGTGAGGCGCAATTTTTTCTTTGGCAGGTAAGGTTATAATTCGGGCCGGACTTAATGCGAAATTTTACCTGAATTGTTTAATCTGCCCTAATGCCGAGTACTCCCACCCAGCGTCTGGCGACATTCCCCAATCCGCAACCGCGCGGCGACTACCGGATTCACATGGAAATACCGGAGTTTACATGCCTGTGTCCGCAGACCGGACAACCCGACTTCGCAACACTCTACCTCGACTACGTGCCGGATCGCGTGTGTGTCGAATTGAAAAGCCTCAAACTCTATATCTGGTCGTACCGCAATGAAGGCGCATTTCACGAGGCGGTCACCAACCGCATACTCGACGATCTCGCCACGGCAACCAAGCCGCGCTTCATGCGGCTCACCGCGAAGTTTTATGTGCGGGGCGGCATTTTCACGACAGTGGTTGCCGAAACGCGCAAGAAAGGCTGGCGTCCGCAGCCGGCTTTCAATCTGGATGCGCTGCCGGTGGCGTCGAGCACGCGCTAGGCTCGCCGCGCGGCGAGCTCCCCAGCCGGTCGGACAGCAGCCCCGCGGCCACAATCATGATGCCGCCGCACCATTCCTTGAGCGACAGCACCTCGTCCGCCAGCAACCAGGCCGCAACCGCGGTAACCACCAGCTCGAACAGATAAATCACGATCGCCCGGTTGGCGCTGATGCGCGTCAGACCGTACTGCACCGCAAAATTGACGGCGAGGATCACGACGGTAAGGATCATTAGCAAAAGGGCCTGATCAAGTACCGGCACCCACACGTCGCCCGCAGGCGCCGTAAATATCACGCAAGCCGCGCCGGCCACGACGCCGCCGAAAAATACCGCCAGCACTTTTAATTCGATGGCGATATGCGGCGTTTTGCGTATTAATACGTTGGACAGCGCAAACATCGCGCCGGCGGACAACCCCAGCCATTCCGCCGCGGAACTTGGCAGCGGCCACCCGATACGCGGCTGCCACAGCATCACCGCGGCGCCCGCGAGCGCGAACAGCATCAGGGCAAAACCCGCGCGGGAGAGTTTCTCGCCCAGCAGCAGGCGCGCAAACAGTATGGTCCACGCCGGCGCCAGATAAAACAGCAGCACCACGCGCATCACGTCGCCATAGATGACCGCCAGCGTAAAGCCGACATTGGCCCACCCGGCGCTCAGCGCAATCGCCGCCAGCATCCACGACAGGCGCAACCGCGGCCGAAACAGAATGACGCCCAGCGCAAATGCCCCGGCATACGTGAGTGTCACCGCCAGCGCGCCGCCGACGCCGGCGTGATCGAGCGCGCGATAGGGGTACCAGATCAAACCCCACACGGTGGCGCCGGTGAGAAGCCCCGTCACCGCCATCATTTTTGTGAACTGCACCGCAACACCCTTATAATCCGTCCTTTGCTTCGATTGTCGCGCATGAACCCCGCCTTCGACCACCTGCAGAGCTATCCGTTTCAAAAGCTCGCGTCCCTGCTCGCCGGTGTCACACCCAATCCGCAACTCAAACCTGTCAGCCTGCACATCGGCGAGCCGAAGCATCCGACGCCGGATTTTATCAAACGCGCTCTCACTGAGAATCTGGCCGGTCTCGCCCGGTATCCGACCACGCTGGGCGGCGCGAGCCTGCGCGTGGCGATCGCCCAGTGGCTGCACCGCCGTTACGATTTGAATGAGGTCAGCGCGGACGACCAGATCATACCGGTCAATGGCAGCCGCGAAGCGCTGTTTGCATTCGCGCAGACCATCGTGGATCGCACGCGCCCCGCGCCGGTGGTCGTTGTGCCCAATCCGTTTTATCAGATTTACGAGGGCGCCGCGCTGCTCGCCGGCGCCGCGCCGCAATATCTGAACACGCTGGCGTCGAATAATTTCGCGCTCGATTTCGAACAGCTGCCCGCCGCGGTCTGGCAGCGCACGCAACTCATTTATGTGTGCACACCGGCCAACCCCACCGGCCGCGTGATGACGCTGGATGAATGGCAACGTCTATTTGCACTGTCCGACCGCTACGGCTTTGTCATCGCGGCCGACGAATGCTATTCGGAGATTTACTTCGATGAAGCGCAGCCGCCGCTGGGTGCGTTGCAGGCGGCGCGGCAATGCGGGCGTGACGGCTATCCGCGGCTGGTGATGTTTTCGAGCCTCTCCAAGCGCTCGAACGTGCCGGGCATGCGCTCGGGCTTTGTCGCGGGCGATGCGGCGATTCTGAAAAAATTCCTGCTCTACCGCACCTATCAGGGCTGCGCAATGAGTCCGCCGATCCACGCCGCGAGCACCGCGGCGTGGCGGGACGAAGCCCACGTGGTGGAAAACCGCCGCCTCTACCGCGAGAAATTCGCCGCCGCGATACGGCTGTTGGGCGAAGTGACTGAAATCGGCATGCCCGACGCGGCTTTCTACCTCTGGCTGGACACGCTGCGCGATGACACCGGGTTCACGCGTGATCTCCTCGCCGAACAAAACGTCTCGGTACTGCCCGGCAGCTACCTGGCGCGCGAAGCGCGCGGCATCAACCCCGGCGCCAACTTCGTGCGCATTGCGCTCGTCGCGTCCACCGCCGAATGCACGGAAGCCGCGCAACGTATCGCCACTTTTTTGCGCAAACGATAAACTGAAAGCGGATGAGCCATGAACGAACTGCAATCGATTATTGAACAGGCCTGGGACCAGCGCGCCGAATTGAGCCCCGGCACCGCACCGGCAAAAATTGGCGCGGCGGTCAACGAGGCGCTCGCGGCACTTGATGCCGGCAAGCTGCGCGTCGCTGAAAAAATCGACGGCGCGTGGATCGTGCACGAATGGCTCAAGAAAGCCGTGCTCCTGTCGTTTCGCCTTGAGGACAACGTTGCAATGGCGGGCGCGGCGACGCAATACTACGACAAGGTGCCGAGCAAGTTCGCGCACTACACGCACGAAGACTTCGCGCGCGGCGGCTTTCGCGTAGTGCCGCCGGCCATGGTGCGGCGCGGCGCTTACATCGCCAGAAACGCCGTGCTGATGCCCTCTTACATCAACATCGGCGCCTACGTCGACGAAGGCACCATGGTTGACACGTGGGCGACGGTCGGCTCCTGCGCGCAAATCGGCAAGCACGTGCACTTGTCCGGCGGCGTCGGCATCGGCGGTGTGCTCGAACCGTTGCAGGCCAATCCGACGATCATCGAAGATAATTGTTTCGTCGGCGCGCGCTCGGAAATCGTCGAAGGCGTGGTAGTCGAGGAAGGCTCGGTCATTTCGATGGGCGTGTTTATCGGACAGAGCACGCGTATTTTCGATCGCGCGAGCGGCACCGTCAGCTATGGGCGCGTGCCCGCGGGCTCGGTGGTGGTTTCCGGCACCCTGCCATCGAGCGACGGCAAATGTCAGCTCTATTGCGCCGTCATCGTCAAGCGGGTCGATGCCGGCACGCGCGCCAAGACCAGCATTAACGACTTGCTGCGCGGTGACTGATTCCGCACACCGCGCTCCAATTAAGCTTCCCAAGCCCTTCAAAAATTGGCAGAATGGTCTTTTGACCTAGCCGCCGACCAGGAATGTAATGGGCTTACTTGACGACCTCAAGCAGCAGGCCGACTCGCTGCGCCAGAAACAGCAGGTCACGCAAGCTGAATTCAATCAGAACCTGCTGCTCGCGCACGCCAGTCTCAAGGACGGACTGCACTATCTGGTGGATCTATTCAATTCACTCAACATCATCAAGCCGGTGGTGCCACGCTACTATTATCTCGAGGGCGGAGTCACCAAGCTCGACTACCTGCTGCAATGCGATTACAACTGCAACAGCCGCCGGCTCACGGTCGATCACCGCGATTACATCGAGGCGATCGTGCTGCGCTTCCGGTGTGTCGGCGACGGCAAGATCACCATCGAAAAAGAATCCGATCCCATGGTGCAGCGCCTGCGCGACCAGCTGTGGACCAACGCCCTCAAGTTCGACGTGAAGGAGGTGCGCAATGACCGCGGTTACGTGGAACGCGGAATATTCACCATCACTTGCGAAGTTCCGGTCACGATTACGATCGCCGGCGATCTGGAAAACGCGCAAATCAGGATAATCACCAAAAATCTCGAAAAACTGGGTGAGTATGTGTATGTTTACGATTTCGACGAGTTCGGCAAGGAAGTTCTCGAAGAACTCAGCAAGGTGATAATAGCCAAGCCCAATACGTTCCGTACCACCGGCAGGAAACAGCAGGCGATGACAACCTCGAGCGCTCGCGCACCGCGCGCCGAAACCGCCAGCGCCGTAGCCTCTCCGCACCTGCAAACCCGCCAGACGCCCGCGGCAGACGCAGGCGATCCGGCCAAGAGTCTTATCGGCAACATCAAGTCTCTCCTCAAGCGTTGAACGGAGAACCCCATGTTCCTCGACCCGTTATTCAAATTAATGGCCGACAAGCAGGCATCGGACATGTTTTTCACCGCCGGCGCCCCGATCCAGATCAAGATTAATGGCGTCGTGATGCCGGTCAATGCGCAGGTACTCGATCCGGCCGCGGTGAAAAAGATTGCCTACGAGGTGATGTCGGAGGACCAGACCAAGGAATACGAGAAAACGCTGGAAATGAACTTCGCGGTGGGCCGCACCGACCTCGGCAGTTTCCGCGTCAACGTTTTTCGTCAGCGCGGCGCGGTGGCGATCGTGATTCGCTTCATCAAGCCCGACATTCCGAGCGTCGAGGAGCTGAAGCTGCCGCCGATCGTCAAGGAACTGGTCATGGAAAAGCTCGGCATGATCCTGATCGTCGGCTCCACCGGCTCCGGCAAGTCGACCTCCATGGCGGCGATGATCGATTATCGCAACAGCACGCGGACCGGCCACATTCTGACGATCGAAGATCCGATGGAGTTCGTCTACAAGCACAAGAAGTCGATCGTCAACCAGCGCGAAATCGGCATGGACACCCGGTCCTATACCAATGCGCTGATCAGCGCCATGCGCGAGGCCCCCGACTTGCTGATGATCGGCGAAATCCGCGACCAGCCCACGCTGCAGAGCGCTCTGCTGTTCGCGCAAACCGGCCACCTTTGCCTCTCAACGCTGCACGCCAACAACAGTTACCACGCGCTAAACCGGATCATCAATTTCTTCCCGCGTGAAGCGCGCGAAGCGCTGCTCGCCGACCTCGCGATCAGCCTCAAATGCATCATCTCGCAACGCCTGGTGCGCGCTAAAAACGGCAGCCGCATTCCGGCGGTGGAAATCATGCTCAATACCGCGCACATTTCCGAACTGATCAAGAACGGTGAAATGGGCGAAATCAAGGACGCCATGGAGCAAAGCCTGGCGCCCGGCAGCCAGACGTTCGAGCAGGCGCTCTTTCATCTCTATAGCACCGATCAGATTACGCTCGAGCACGCGCTCGCCAATTCAGATTCGCCGACCAACCTGCACTGGCTGATCAACAATACCAGCAAGACATCCGCGCCGCCGGCTCAAAGCAAAGAAGAGCAAGCGTCAAACCCCCGCTCGACCACCGGCCCGGCCGACGATTTGAGCAGCATCAAGCTCAACCTCGATATGGTCTGAGCGCACGCGACACGCCTCGCCCCTTTTTTTTCTGACACGCACCATGAGCGTGGCCAAGCGCGCGCGGCGCCCCGCGCTGGTCCCGTCCCCGCCGGTCACCGTCGAAGCCCTGATCGAGGCCGCGTTTGCATCCCTCAAACGCGCGCGGCTCGCATTCGGGCACGGCACCACCAACGCGTGGGATGAGGCGGTTTACCTGGTATTGCACGCGTTGAAGCTGCCGCCCGACCGCCTGACCCCATACCTCGCGCGCAAAATCACCACGCCGGAACGCGCGCGCGCGCAGCACCTGATCGATGAGCGCATACGCCGCCGGGTTCCGGCCGCCTACCTCACACGCGAAGCGTGGCTCGGCGCCTACCGTTTTTATGTCGACGAGCGGGTGATCGTGCCGCGCTCATACATCGCCGAGTTATTGCGTGAAAAACTCGCGCCGTGGATCGCGCCGCGCCGGCGGATTCTGCATGCGCTCGACCTTTGCACCGGTTCGGGTTGTCTTGCCGTCCTGCTGGCAACAACGTTCCCCGCGGCACGCATCGACGCGGTCGATATCGCGCGCGACGCGCTGGCCGTCGCCCGGCGCAACATTGCAGCCTATCGCCTGCAGCGGCGCATTCATCTGCTGCATTCCAACATGTTTTCGGCGATCCCCGCCGCGCGCTATGACCTGATCGTGGCCAACCCGCCCTACGTCAGCGAGAACACCATGCGTAGTCTGCCGCCCGAATATCGCCACGAACCCAAGCTTGCACTGGCGAGCGGGCGGGATGGATTGGACGCGGTGCGGGTGATCTTGCGCGAGGCGGCGGCCCACCTCCATGAAAATGGCCTGCTGATCGTCGAGGTCGGACACCACCGCGCGCGCGTCGAAGCCGCGTTTCCCGACCTGCCTTTCGTATGGCCGCAGACCAGCGGCGGGGACGACTGCGTGTTTATTCTCGAGCGCCGCGATCTGACGCACCCTTGGCCGCTGACGGCACCGGCACCGGCGGTGGCGTCGCGTCGAGCCAGTCGAGCAAACGCTTCGTCTCGTCGGCGGTGAGTTCGTAATATTGATTGCGTTTTACGCGGGGCGGCAACTCGACGGGCCCGTAACGCACGCGCATCAAGCGGCTCACCACAAAGCCCAGTTTTTCAAATATCCGGCGCACGATGCGATTGCGGCCTTCCTTCAGCACGACATGGCACCACTGGTTCGCGCCCTCGCCGCCGCGCACTTCGACGCGTTCGCAGCGCGCCACGCCATCATCGAGTTCGACACCCTCCATCAAATGCTGCACGTGTTCGGGTTGCAGCTTGCCCATTACGCGCACCGCATATTCGCGCTCAATCTCGAAACGCGGGTGCATCATGCGATTGGCGAGTTCGCCCGAGGTGGTAAACATCAAGAGACCGCAGGTGTTGAAATCCAGCCTGCCGATGGAAATCCATTTGGCGCCGGATATCGCCGGCAGGCGCTCGAACACGCTGGGCCGGCCGCGCGGATCGTCACGGCTGGCGATCTCGCCCTCGGGTTTGTGATACAGCAACACGCGTGGCAGCCGCGACGCGGATTGGGCGCGCACGATGCGACCGGAGACCTTGATCTGATCGGCGGCACCGACCCGCGCGCCGAGTGTGGCGACCGCGCCATTGACGGTAACGCGTCCGCCGCTGATCAGTTGCTCCATGTCGCGCCGCGAGCCGAGGCCCGTCTGCGCCAGTACCTTTTGCAGTTTTTGCGTGACCTCGGGCGCCGCGGGCGGCGTGCTGCGGCGCGCGCGCGGGGTATTCGCGCGGACACGCTGCTTATTTTCGTGCCGCACCTCAGGGCGTGGCCGGCGCGTGGGCGTATTGCGCTTGGTCATGGCGCCGCTTCAAGCGCGCGGCGCTCGATCACCGCTTGTGCCAGCGTGCCGCTGTCGACATGCTCCAACTCGCCGCCGACCGGCAAACCGCGCGCGATGCGGCTTACCTTCAGGTCGCGCGCGAGCAGCAATTCCGCGATGTAATGCGCGGTCGCCTCGCCTTCCACCGTGAAGTTGGTGGCGACGATCACTTCGCGCACGCGGCCGTCATCCGCGCGTGTCAGCAAACGGTCGAGATGGATCTCCTTGGGGCCCACACCGTCCAGCGGCGAGAGCCTTCCCATCAGCACGAAATAGAGGCCCTGATAGCATTCAGCCTGCTCCATCATCAACATGTCGGCGGGTGTCTCAACCACGCACAGCATCTGGGCGTCGCGCCGCGGGGATAGGCACAGTACGCAAATCTGTGCTTCGGTGTAAGTATTGCAGCGCTCGCAGTGCTTGATCAGCTCCAGCGCGCGACCCAGCGCTGTCGCCAGCCGTGCCGCGCCCGCGTGGTCGCGTTGCAGCAGATGGTAGGCCATGCGTTGCGCGGACTTCGGTCCGACACCGGGCAAACAACGCAGCGCCTCGATGAGTTCTGCAAGGCTGGAGGGGTTCTTCATAGGCCAAGGATGAAGGATGAAGGATGAAGGCGGAAGGACACCAAACCTACCACTACGGTTGACTCATTCATCCTTCATCCTTCCGCCTTCATCCTTGCCGTTTAAAACGGCAGCTTCATGCCCGCCGGCAGTCCCATGCCGGACGTCATGCCGCCCATTTTTTCCTGGGTTGTCGCTTCAGCGCGACGCACCGCATCATTCATCGCGGCCGCGATCAGGTCCTCCAGCATGTCTTTGTCGTCCTTCAACAGGCTGTCGTCTATCGTGACGCGCTTTACGTCGTGGCGACAGGTCATGACGACCTTCACCATGCCGGCGCCGGACTGGCCCTCGACCTCGATGGTTGCGAGTTCCTCCTGCATGCGTTTCATGTTTTCCTGCATTTGCTGGGCCTGCTTCATCAGGCCTGCCAGACCGCCCTTCATCATGATTCACTCCTTATTGCACGGGTTTGATGGTGGAAGGTAGCACGCGCGCGTCGAAATTCTCGATCAGATCGCGCACGAACGGATCGCCGTCGATCGCCGCCGTTGCCACGTTCAGCCGTTGTTCGCTGTCGCGGTTGCGGATTTCGGCCGGCGTATTGCCATTGCCGGTGCCGACGCTGATCTCAAGCCTTACCTTCGCGTCCAGATGCTGTTCCAACGCCTGCCTTAATCGATCCTGATAGGCACGATCATTCAGGTGACGCTGGGCATGCGGCAGACGCAGCGCGATGCACCCGTCCCGCCAGGTCACCAACTCGCAGTTATGCGCCAGCATGCGCTCCATGCCCGCCAGCGGCAACCGCTTGATCAATGCATTCCAGTCCTGATCAACCGGCTTTTTTTTTGAATCCGGAGCGGCCGCCCCGGCGGCGGCTCGCACCGCGGTCACTCCCGCATTGCCCGTCTTGATGACGCCGCAGGTGGCAGGCATGAAGGCGAGCATGCGCATGAGCGCCATCGTAAAGCCGGCATAATCGTCCGGCGCAAGCCCGATTTCCTGACGCCCGTTCAACGCGATCTGATACAGCAACTGGATTTCCTCGGCCCCGAATCCGCCGGCCAGCGCCATGATAGCCGGGCGCTCGGGGTCATCCGCGGCAATCGCCTGCGGCACCGTCTGTGCCAATGCGATGCGGTGCAACAGCGTCACCAGATCCTGCAGGGCGATTTCAAACGACAGGCTGCGCTCGGCCATGCGGTCGGCAACCGCGATCAGGGCGGCACCGTCGTGCTCGACCAGCGCATGCAGAATGTCGCGCAGGTATTCCTGCTCGACGCTGCCCAGCATGGCACGCACCGGCTGCTGCTCGACGCGCCCGCCACCATGCGCGATGGCCTGGTCGAGCAGGCTCAGGCTGTCGCGCATGCTGCCGTGGGCGGCGCGCGCGAGCAGCGTCAATGCCTCGTCTTCGCAGGGCACGCCTTCAAGGGCGAGCACTTTTTTTAACTGCTCCTTGATTTGCGGCTGCGGGATTTGCTTCAGATTGAACTGCAGGCAGCGCGAGAGCACGGTCACCGGGATTTTTTGCGGATCGGTGGTGGCGAGTATGAACTTGACGTGTGCCGGCGGCTCTTCGAGGGTTTTGAGCATCGCGTTGAATGTGCTGCGCGACAGCATGTGCACTTCGTCGATGATGTAAACCTTGAAGCGCGCGCTGGTGGGCGCATACAGCGCGTTCTCCAGAAGTTCGCGCATGTTGTCGACCTGGGTGTTGGACGCCGCATCAAGTTCCAGCAGGTCGACGAAACGTCCGGCGTCGATTTCAGTGCACGGGGTGCATTTGCCGCACGGTTCGGCCGTGATACCGGTTTCGCAGTTGAGGGCCTTGGCAATAATGCGCGCCAGCGTGGTCTTGCCCACGCCCCGCGTGCCGGTGAAAAGGTAGGCGTGATGCAGTCGCTGCTGCGTCAGCGCGTTGGTCAGCGCCTTGACGACATGTTCCTGGCCGACCAGTTCGGAAAATGTCTTGGGACGCCACTTGCGGGCGAGGACCTGGGTCACGATGATTCCGAAAGCGGCAAGCGGTTAGCAGTAAGCGGCGTGAAACAAATTTTACCGCTCACCGGTAACCGTTTACCGCTCGCTAGAAGTGATACTGCAGGCGCAGTTCGTTGAAATTGACACCTTGGTTGGGCCCCTTGATGCCGGCATTGGAGAAATGCTGGTAACGATAGCCGATATCGTATTGCCCGTTCTTGCCGAAGCGCATGCCGGCACCGACATGATCGCCAAACTGGAAACTGGTGCCAAACTGGCGTTGCGAATTGAGCGAGGTCGCGGACAACAAATGCAACCCGACTCCCAGTTCGACATATGGTGACAGCGCCGAGCGCGTGGTCTGCTGGAAGCGAAAAACAGGCGTGAAACCGATATCCACTATTTTGGCGTGCGTCCTGCCGGAACTGTTGTTATTCCAGTAGCCGGCATCCGATTCCCAGTAACCGCCCAGATGCCAGTTGCCCATTTCGACCAATTTCTTGTTCCAGTCCCATTGCACGCCGACGCGAACCATATTCACATTGACGTTGCCCGAGTCCGAGTGGCCGTATTCAAACGACATGCCGTCGATGGCGTGGGCCGCCGGGCTTGCCGCCATCAGCGCGGCAACGATCAGGTATCTGGCTTTTCTCACAATATGTCCTTAGTGCGTGCTTGACACTGAATGCGTATCTCAATGATATCGCAAAAAAAATGAGGTGGCGAGCCTTGTCCCCGGCACTTGCAGAGAATAGCTTTGGCTGCTTCCTTCCGGACCTGACCAGGTTCACTACGGTGCAATGCGGGGGGGCCCGCCATGGTTCGTTTGCCGCAAGCTAGTCTTTGCAGCCGATTCGCCATTATGCCCGTTGTTGCGGCATACCGCGAGTGCCGATATTGTAGCCCGCGCCCGGCCAGACGGCGCGGGCAGGGTTATTGCCGCACAGACCCCGTGATACAATTTTCAGCGATTGCCGTAAATTAAACCAAAACCGGCGCGGCCGCCGCCCATGCGATGCCCTGCCCTCGCCGTTACACGAGTCTTAAGCTGCAACTCATCGGAGGACCAGATGTCGACCCAGACCATCGAATCGGTGTTGAATGAAACGCGGACATTTGCGCCGAGCGCCGAATTCGTCAAGCAGGCGAATATTTCGGGCATGGCGGCCTATAACAAGCTGTGCGCCGAAGCAGACAACGACTTCACCGGTTACTGGGCGCGGCTGGCACGCGAACACGTGCTGTGGCACACACCATTCACCCAGGTGCTGGACGAATCGAACGCGCCCTTCTTCAAGTGGTTCGCCGACGGCACGCTCAACGCTTCCTACAACTGCCTCGACCGGCATCTGAAAACGCAGCCCGACAAAGTCGCAATCATCTTCGAAGCAGACGACGGCAAAGTCACGAAGATCACTTACAAGGAACTCTATCGCCGCGTCTGCATGATGGCCAATGGGCTCAAAAGCCTCAAGATTAAAAAAGGCGACCGGGTTCTGATCTATCTGCCCATGTCGATCGAAGCGGTCGTTGCGATGCAGGCGTGCGCCCGCATCGGCGCCATCCATTCGGTGGTATTCGGTGGATTCTCCGCCAAAAGCGTGCAGGAGCGGATCATCGATGCCGGCGCGGTCGCCGTGCTGACGGCGGACGAGCAGATGCGCGGCGGCAAGGCGATCGCGCTCAAGACGCCGGTCGACGAGGCGCTCGCGATGGGCGGCTGCGACAGCATCAAAAGCGTGGTCGTCTACAAGCGCACCGGCGGCAAAGTGCAATGGAATCCCCAGCACGACGTGTGGCTGCACGATCTTGTTAACGGCCAGTCGGATGCCTGCGAGCCGGAATGGGTCGATGCCGAACATCCTCTGTTCATCCTCTATACGTCGGGCTCGACCGGCAAGCCGAAGGGCGTGCAACACTCGACTGGCGGCTACCTCCTGCACGCGATACTGACTATGCAATGGACGTTCGACCACAAAGCGGACGACATCTTCTGGTGTACCGCCGACGTCGGCTGGGTCACGGGCCACACCTATGTCTGCTACGGCCCGCTCGCCGTCGGCGCCACCGAGATCATGTTCGAAGGCGTGCCGACGTATCCGGACTCGAACCGTTTCTGGAAAATGATTCAGGATCACAAGGTCACGGTGTTCTATACCGCGCCGACCGCGATCCGCTCGCTGATTAAACTCGGCGCCGATCTGCCGAAGAAGCACGATCTGTCGTCACTCCGATTGCTGGGTACGGTTGGCGAACCGATTAACCCCGAAGCCTGGATGTGGTATCACGAGACGGTCGGGCAACGCCGCTGTCCCATTGTCGATACCTGGTGGCAGACCGAGACCGGTGGCCATATGATCACTCCGCTGCCGGGCGTGGTCAGCACCAAGCCCGGCTCATGCACGCTGCCGCTGCCGGGCATCATGGCGGCGATCGTCGATGAGGCCGGCCACGACGTCGAAAAAGGCAAAGGCGGCTTTCTCGTCATCAAACGTCCGTGGCCGGCGATGATACGCACGATCTGGGGCGACCCGGAGCGCTTCAAGAAGTCCTATTACCCGGACGATTTTCACGGCAAGTACTACCTCGCGGGCGACGGCGCCAACCGCGATCTCGATGGCTACTTCTGGATCATGGGCCGCATCGACGATGTGCTCAACGTCGCCGGCCACCGGCTGGGCACCATGGAAATTGAGTCGGCGCTGGTGGCCAATCCGATCGTCGCCGAAGCCGCGGTCGTCGGCCGTCCCGATGAACTGACCGGCGAAGCCGTATGCGCGTTCGTCGTCCTCAAAGCCGCGCGTCCGACCGGCGAGCAGGCGCGGAAAATCGTCAAAGAGCTGCAGGACTGGGTAGCCAAGGAAATCGGCCCGATCGCGAAACCGAAAGACATCCGCTTTGGCGATAACCTGCCGAAAACACGCTCCGGCAAGATCATGCGCCGGCTTCTGCGCTCGATTGCGAAGGGCGAGGAAATCACACAGGACATCTCCACCCTCGAAAATCCCGCCATCCTGCAACAATTGAAAGAGCCCCTGGCCTGACGCTGCACGGGAGCGGCGACGTTCCTGTAGCAATGCGGCCTGCAGCCATGAAACAGCCGGCCATCCGGGGCGAACGGTTGATTGCGGTGTTCCTGTTCGGCTGTCTATTGTTCAATTATCCGCTGCTTTTTTTGTTCAACAGCGACCACCGCGTCTTCGGCATTCCGCTCTTATACGTTTATATTTTTGCCGCGTGGGCGTTGCTGATCGCGCTCATCGCGCTGGTCATAGACCGGGGTTCCGACTGAAGACGCGCGCTCATCGCCGGCCCGCCCGGCGCAGCAAGCAGGCCTGAGATGCTGACCGGGACCGTCATTGTCATCGCGTCGTTTGTGTATGTCGGCTTGTTGTTTGCGATCGCGTACTACGGCGACAAACGCGCGGATGCCGGCCGCAGCATTATCGCCAACCCCTATATCTACGCGCTGTCACTCGCCGTCTACTGTTCGTCATGGACGTTCTACGGCAGCGTGGGCCGCGCCACCACCAGCGGCATCGGCTTTCTGCCGATCTATCTGGGACCGACGCTGATGGCGGCATTGTGGTGGCTGGTCTTGCGTAAGATAATTCGCATCAGCAAGGCCAACCGCATCACGAGCATCGCGGATTTTATCGCCTCCCGCTATGGCAAAAGCCAGTTGCTGGGCGGACTGGTCACCGTTATCGCGGTGGTCGGCATCATTCCGTACATCGCATTGCAGTTGAAGGCGGTATCCAGCAATTTCAACATCCTGCTGCGTTATCCCGCGATCACCGCGACGGAAACACAAAGCAATCTGCTGCTGATCAGTGAGCGGGAAACGACATTTTATATCGCCTTGCTGCTGGCGGCCTTTACGATCCTCTTCGGCACCCGCCATATCGACGCGTCGGAACGCCACGAGGGATTGGTGGCAGCGATTGCGTTTGAATCGCTGGTCAAGCTATTGTCATTTCTTGTTTTGGGCATTTTCATCACCTTTGTCCTGTACGACGGATTCGAGGATCTGTTTCAGCGCGCGCTCGAATATCCGCACCTTGCGAAATTGATTGACTTCGGTGGTGATTCGGTCAATTACACTTCGTGGGCGTCGCTGACATTCGTGTCATTCCTGGCGATCATGTTCCTGCCCCGGCAGTTCCAGATCGCGGTGGTGGAAAATGTCGATGAACGCCATCTCAACAAGGCCGCCTGGCTGTTTCCGCTTTATCTGCTTGCGATCAACATTTTCGTGCTGCCAATCGCGCTCGCCGGACTCATGCATTTCCCGGTCGGCAACATCGATGCCGATACCTTCGTGCTGACACTGCCAATCGCGCAGCAGCAGCCGCTGCTGACTCTGCTCGTTTTCATCGGCGGTCTGTCCGCCGCCACCGGCATGGTTATCGTGGAAACCATTGCACTCTCGACCATGGTGTGCAACAACCTCGCGATGCCCGTGCTGCTGCGCTTCCATGCCCTGCATTTACACGAGCGTACCGATTTGTCGGGATTGATCGTGAGCATCCGGCGCGGCGCAATTGTCGGCGTATTGCTGCTGGGCTACGCTTATTTCCGGCTTGCCGGCGAAGCTTATGCGCTGGTGTCGATCGGCCTCATATCGTTTGTCGCGGTCGCGCAGTTTGCCCCTGCGATACTCGGCGGGATGTATTGGCGGCGGGCGACGCGGCCTGGCGCCATCTGCGGGCTGGCTGCCGGCTTCCTCGTTTGGGCCTACACGCTGCTGCTGCCGTCGTTCGCCAAATCCGGCTGGCTGCCACTCGCGTTTGTTGATCACGGACTGTTCGATATCGCGCTGCTCAAACCCCTCGAATTGTTCGGCTTGAGGGGCCTTGACGATATTACGCACTGCCTGTTCTGGAGCATGTTGTTCAATATCGGCCTCTATCTCGTCGTATCGCTCGTAACGGTACCGAGTGTTGCCGAGCAGATCCAGGCTAATCTGTTCGTCGATGCGCAGCGCGACCCCGGGGTCAGACGTGCGGAATCGTTGCGCAGCGACGCCTCCATCAATGAATTGATCACGCTGGTCGGACGCTTTCTCGGCCACCACCACGCGCAGGAAGCGTTTGCCGCCTACGCCCGGCAGCGCGGCGCGAAATCGGTGCGCGACCTCGGCGCCGACGCAGACTTGATTCATTTCGCTGAAATGCTCCTCGCCGGCGCGATCGGCGCCGGCTCGGCGCATGTCGTTGTCGCCTCGGTAGTGCAGGAGGAGCCGCTTGGCATCGACAAGGTGATGAACATCCTCGACGAGACATCACAGGTTCTCGCCTATAGCCGCCAGCTCGAGCAAAAATCGCGCGAACTCGAAGTGGCGACCACCGAGCTGCGCTCCGCCAATCAGCGTCTGCAGGAACTCGACAGCCTTAAAGATGATTTTATGTCGACGGTTACACACGAACTGCGCACGCCGCTGACCTCGATTCGCGCGTTCTCCGAGATATTGCATGACAACCCGGCACTCGATCCTGTCCAGCGTGAAAAATTTCTAGGCATCATCATCAGGGAATCAGAACGGCTGACGCGCTTGATCAATCAGGTGCTCGACTTGGCAAAAATTGAATCCGGCAACGCTGAATGGCACACCGGCGAAATCGATGTACGCGAAGTGATAGAGGAAGCGCTGTCCGCGCTGAGCCAGCTGTTCACCGAAAAAAATATCATTGCCGAATTGCACCTAGCGGCGGATTTTCCGCCGATCACCGCCGATCGCGACCGCTTGATGCAGGTCATGCTCAACCTGCTGTCGAACGCCGCCAAGTTCTGCGGCCAGAGCGGTGGCCGGGTCAGAGTCGGCATCGTCCGCGAGCCCGCAGCGCTGCGCGTTGACGTCGAAGATAACGGCATCGGGATCAGCATCGAAGACCAGCATACGATTTTCGAAAAATTTCACCAGGTCGGCGATACCTTGACGCAGAAGCCGCAGGGCACCGGCCTTGGCCTGCCGATCTGCCGCCAGATCGTCCACCATTTTGGCGGCAGGCTATGGGTGAAAAGCGCGCCCGACGGGGGCGCGACATTTTCGTTCACGTTACCGCTCAAACCGGCATCCGGGACGCCGGTTGCCGATGTTGAATTGCTACATAAATTCGGCTTGCCGCACACAACTTGAGCCGTGAAACCAATCAGACGACCGTGAAAATATTGATTGTCGACGACGAACCCAATATCGTCCTGTCGCTCGAATTCTTGATGAAAAGCAACGGTTACGAGGTCGCCGTCGCCGGCAACGGCGAGGAAGCGCTACGCATGGCGGCGTCATTTATGCCGCATTTAATGCTGCTCGACGTGATGATGCCGGCGATCGACGGATTCGAGGTTTGCCGCCAGTTGCGCGTCGACCCCGTGCATAAATCGCTAAAAATTCTGCTGCTGACAGCGCGCGGCCGCGAATCTGAGGTTAAACGCGGTTTCAGCGTAGGCGCCGATGGGTATGTCATGAAGCCATTTTCGACCCACGAACTGCTCGCCAAAGTACGCGAACTCTTGCAGGACACGCCGCACTGACCCGCGCGGCGCGCCTTTACAGCGTAACGTAATCGAGCAGGTAGCCGCGCCCGTACCGCGTGCGCACGGTGACACCGGTGGCGGCAAGTTTCTTGCGCAGCCGATGCACGTAGACCTCGATTGCATTGTGGCTGACTTCGCGGTCGTAACTGTAGAGCTGCTCGACCAGTTGTTCCTTGCTAACGACGCGCCCGAATCGCATCAGCAGCGCTTCGAGCACGCCGGTCTCCTGAATGGATAGCGTCAAAGCGCGTCCCTCCACGCTGGCGACGCGGCCCACGGTATCGAAGCTCAGGCGTCCATAGCTGATGGCGGGCGTCGCATTGCCCTGCCCGCGACGCAGCAACGCGCGCACCCGCGCCTGCAACTCGGTCAGGCTGAACGGCTTGACCAGATAATCGTCAGCCCCCAAGTCGAGGCCGAGCACTTTCTCCTCCGGCTTTTCACGCCCCGAGAGGATCAGCACCGGCAAGGCCGGATTGCGGCGGCGCAGCCGCCGCAGCACTTCGAAACCATCTACTTTCGGCAGGCCCAGATCGAGTATCAGCAATGCGAACACGTCTTCCTTTAAGGCCTCGTCCGCCACGACGCCGTTATTGACCCAGTCCACTGCATAGCCTGCCTGCTTGAGCGAAAACTGCAGCGCTTCAGCCAGTGCCTGATCGTCTTCGGCGATGAGAATGCGCACCCGATTATTGTCGTGTAAGTTGGGATAAGGATGTTGTCATATTTGACGGTCAGCCCCCGGCCTGACCGGAATAGCCTGCCGAACGTCAGGATTTTGTAAGTATTATCCAATATGATCGTCGAAAGTTAAAAAATTGCCATAATTCCGAGCAATTGTTTCTGGTTCCACAGCAAACAGGAGGATGTAATGTCAACCGCAGCCGCCGCGCCGCAAGAAGACTTCAAACCCGAAGAAAAACGCGTCATATTTGCCTCATCGCTGGGGACCGTATTCGAATGGTACGATTTTTATCTTTATGCGACGCTGGCGCCGTTTTTCGCAGCGCTGTTCTTTCCCAAAGGTAACGATACCGCGGCGTTGCTGTCGGCCTTCGCAACCTACGCCGCCGGCTTCCTGGTGCGGCCGTTCGGCGCGCTCTTGTTTGGCCGTATCGGCGATATTGTCGGCCGGAAATACACTTTTCTGGTGACGATAGTCGTCATGGGCGCCGCAACCTTCGCGGTCGGCCTGCTGCCAACGTACGAAAGCATCGGCTGGTGGGCGCCTGTCCTGCTCGTGTCGCTTCGACTGGCTCAAGGCCTGGCGCTCGGCGGCGAATACGGCGGTGCGGCGACCTACGTCGCGGAACACGCGGCAGAACACCGCCGTGGTTACGACACCAGCTGGATTCAGACTACGGCAACTTTGGGATTCTTTCTTGCGCTGCTGGTAATCCTGGGCTGCCGCACCGGCATGGATGCCAAGGATTTCGCGACCTGGGGCTGGCGCATTCCGTTCCTTGTATCCCTCATCTTGCTTGCATTCTCGGTCTATATCCGGTTGAAGCTGCACGAATCGCCGGTGTTCCTGAAAATCAAGGCCGAAGGTCAGACTTCGCGCGCGCCGCTCACCGAAAGCTTCGCCAAGTGGGGCAACGCCAAGATCGTCATTCTCGCGCTATTCGGCGCCACCGCCGGACAGGGTGTCGTTTGGTATACGGGGCAGTTCTATGCGCTGTTCTTCCTGATCATCACCCTGCGGCTTGACTTCCAGTCCGCTTACATCCTGATCGCTATTTCGCTCGTGATCGGCACGCCGTTCTTTATCTTCTTCGGCTGGCTGTCCGACAGAATCGGGCGCAAAGGCATCATCATGGCAGGCTGTCTGATTGCAATCGTCACCTACTTCCCGCTGTTCAAGGGTCTCACCCACTATGTGAATCCCGCGCTGGAAGCAGCGACCGCGAAGACGCCGATCACGGTCGCCGCGACGGACTGCAACTTCCATATTTTCGTCGGCCCGTGGTCGAAATTCACCGATTGCGACAAAGCGAAGGATTTTCTGACCAAACAGGGCATTTCTTTCGCTTCCGTGCCGGCAGCCGATGGCAAGCCGCTCTCGGTCAAAATCGGCGATGTGCAGATCGACGGCTGGGATCAGCCCAAGTACGCCGAGACGCTGAAAGCGGCGGGCTTTCCGGCTAACGCCAATCCGAAGGAAGTCAACTGGGTAATGACCGAGTTGATCCTCGTCATCATGGTGATTTATGTGACCATGGTCTATGGGCCGATTGCCGCGTTCCTGGTGGAGTTGTTCCCTGCGCGCATCCGCTATACCTCGATGTCGCTGCCGTATCACATCGGCAACGGCTGGTTCGGCGGCATGCTGCCGCTGCTGGCGACGGCGATGGTGGCTGCCTCGGGCGATATTTATTACGGTCTATGGTATCCAATCGTGGTTGCGTCAATGACGCTGATTGTTGGCACCTTGTTCCTCAAGGAGACCAAGGACCGGAAAGTCAGAGTCGACCTGTAGCAATCCGCAAACCAGGAAAAAGAAGCCCGCCGCGAGCGGGCTTCTTTTTGGTAACTCATCCTTCTGCTAAAATGCGCTCTTCGGAGAGATGGATGAGCGGTTTAAGTCGCACGCCTGGAAAGCGTGTGTACGTAGCAATACGTACCGTGGGTTCGAATCCCACTCTCTCCGCCAGTCAATTACTATAAGTGCGCGAGGATGGCGCCCTGCGTTTGACCCTACCGCTGATCGGCGGCATAGCCGGCGCGTTCAGCGCACTTCGTCTACTTTGAGCAGAATGCGCCGGTTGTCGCTGGAGACCTCGCGAGTGCTGCCGAGTATCGTCGTCTGCTGATTCGATACGCCCTGCACCACTCCGCCGATCTCGATCCATTCGCCGAGCCGCCCGGATACCGTCGTCGCCGCCTGCTGGATGTTGACGCTGCCGCGCGGCAGGTTCTGCTCGGGGTTGGCAAGCGTATCGCGTTGCGGATTGATTTCCAGCGTCACGCGGTCGCCCGCAAGACGCGGCAACACGTAAAAACCAGTCAGGACGTCGCGGTATTCAACCGGGTTATTGACGTGTTCGACGACCTACCCGTTGACGATAGTGCGCACGACCTGGCGCTGCGGCACCGGCACCGGCACCGACTGGCCGATGCGGATGAATGCGCTGTTGCCTTCGAGCACTTGCAGTGTTTGTGTATCACGGTCGGCATTGAGCGAACGCGTGTTATCGATGCGGCCGCGTATCACGTCGTCACCGCGTTGCACCTCGACCACGCCGCCGCGCGCGCTGCGGCTGCCGGGTACCGCAATCGTCGCCGCGCCGGAAGATACGCGCCCTGATATGTCCGCCCGCGTGCGATCGCGATCAACGCTGGCATCCTGGCGCACGCTGATCATTAGCCGGCGCGGCACGGCATCGAGCGCGGCGAGTAATCGTTCCTAGAGTTTCATGATGATCAGTCGCCGACCGCCGCGAGCGAGTACTCATGATGCAGCCCGCCCAATACTGACTTCGCGTGCACGACCGTGCCCGCCGGCAATCGATGTCGGAACTCTGGCTTCGGAACCACCGATGCTATCCGCGGCGGACCCGGTATGCCTGGACCCGACATCTTGTGCGGCCTCCCCGCGTTGTAGTGCGTCACCCATTCCCGCAGCGTCGCACGCAAATGCCCGCTTGGCCGAATCCGGAAATTGCTTTTTGTTCACGTTCTGACAGTTTAAGTCTGAATCGCAACGTGTCCAGAATCTGGGGGAAGTTCGATTCGTTCGGCAAACCCGTTGATGAAAACACCAGGGCCGCGTAACCTATGCAGGAAATTGTGCCATCCCTTAACCTGCAACTGCTGGCGGGAAACTATCCGCTCCGGAAACCAATGCCCGTAAGGCGGTGGATTGCTACCTACTAGAAGTCCCGTATTTTGTAGGGAGGAGAAGAAAATGTTTGGGACGAATCGCATCACGCTTATAGGTTTTGCGCTATTAATGCTCGTGAGCATTGCAGTCATGGCGCAGACACCGGCGGGTAATTTCCCGACACGTCCCGTGCGCATGATTGTGCCGGGCTCGCCAGGCACCGGCATGGACAATATGGGGCGCGTGGTCGCGCGCGGGCTGACAGAGGTTTTTAAGCAACAGGTGATCGTGGATAATCGTGCCGGCGCGGGCAGCCTCGTCGGTTCGGGAATCGTCGCGGGCGCTGCGCCTGACGGCTATACGATAGGGGTGGCCTCGACTTCGACGATTGTGGCGCCGCTGCTGCAGTCCAAGCCCTCGTTCCGTCCCATCGAAGACTTTGTCAACATTGCGCTGCTGTCTTCGATCACCAGCGTGCTGGTCGTCGCGCCAGAGATTCCCGCGAAGGACCTCAAGGAGTTCATCCAGTACGCCAAGGCGCGGCCCGGCGCGCTCAATTTCGCATCCATTGGAGCGGGCAGCGCCGCGCATCTGACACCGGAAATCTTCAACCGTGCCGCGGGCATCCTGGCGGTGCACGTGCCGTTCAAGAACGTTGCCGACGTGGTGTCCGAGATGCGTTCGAGCCGGGTGCATTACCTCATGTTCATCTCGCCCGCGTCGTTACCAATGCTGCAGGATGGCAAGCTGCGCGCGTTTGCAGTCACCAGCCCCACGCGCTATGTAGGACTGCCCGACGTGCCTACCGTGGGCGAGGTCGGGTTGCGTGGCGCGGAAGCAGAAACCATGATCGGAATTGTCGGCCCCGCAGCCTTGCCCAGGTATCTGGTCACCCGCCTGCACGCGAATATCGTGTCAGTGCTGCGCCGGCCGGATACCAAAACGCAGTTCGAGCGCTTTGGTGGCGAACCCGCCGCGGAAACTTCCCGCGATGCTTACGCGGCCAAATGGAAGACCGAATACGAGCTTTTTCGCAAGCTGCTACCGGAGATTGGCCTGAAACCGCAGTAATACTGTAGCGAGTGTTTCTTCGCGTCCGCCCGTTTCTTACCAATTGCGCGACTGGTGGGTGGCGAATTCGTAAATTCTAGCCTAAATCGCATTTTCTGCGCAGTCTTGCGGGAATAGGCAGGCATGATACCGACTAACTCATGCGCGATTTCCTCCTTCTGACGATCCTTGCTAAGCACTAT
>JAYVME010000115.1:0-5666 GCA_043759115.1 Betaproteobacteria bacterium
GGCATAAGCGCCGAGTAATCCGGAACGCATCGCAAAATAAAAGTAGCGCAGGCGACCTCGCCTGCTCCGTTTAAACGCCGTCGAATGCAGGCGGGTCGCCTGCGCTACGATTTTGAAAGCACCGATCGGAATCTTCGAGGAGAAGCAGGAATGGCAAAAGCGCAAGGCATCAAACAGACCGGATTTTTCGATTGTCCGGGTGGCGGACAGGTGGTGGTCGAAGGCACGACCGCTTACATCGGGCACATGCGCAATCCGCACGGCACGTCGGTGGTCGATGTGGCCGACCCAAAAAATCCGAAGCTGCTGGCGAAGATTGAGATGCCGTTGGGCACACACTCGCACAAGGCGCGCGTCGGCAATGGCATCATGCTCACCAATCACGAAGTGCTCGGCGCCAAGGCCGCGCGCGGCGAAGTGGCGCCCGGCGATTTTCGCGGCGGGCTCGGCGTCTATGACATCGAGAATCCGGCCAAGCCGAAATTGATTACGAACTGGGAGGTCAGCGGCGCGCCCGTTCCCGGCACCGGCGTGCATCGTTTCGATTTCGACGGCCGCTACGCTTACATCTCGCCGACGTGCGACGGTTACATCGGCAATATCGTGATGATCCTCGATTTCAAGAACCCGGCGAAACCGGAGGAGGTCGGCCGCTGGTGGATGCCGGGGCAGTGGCAAGCGGGCGGCGAACAGGCGACGTGGGAAACCAACGGCCACCGCTGCCACCATCCTTTGCGCGTCGGCAACCGTCTATATACGAGCTATTGGTGGGGCGGCTTCGTCATTCTCGACATCGAGGACATGAGCAAGCCGAAATTCATCTCCGGACACGACTGGAGCCCGCCGTTTCCATGGCCTACGCATACCGCGCTGAAAGTACCGTTCAAGATCGACGGACGCGAACTGATGGTGGTGTCGGATGAAGACGTGGTGCGTCTGCCGGGCTGTCCGCCGCATTCGTCGGCGTTCCTGTGGATCGTTGATGTGACCGATGAGAAACATCCGACGCAGTTTGCGTCGTACCAGATCGATGAAATTCCCGGCGAGGAGCAGCCGTACATGACGGGCTGTCATCAGCCGGTCGAAAAGATAACGAGCACGGAAATTCCGGTGGCGTGGTTCGCGCACGGTCTGCGCGTGGTCGACATCAAGCGTCCGCACGCGCCGAAAGAGATCGCGTATTATCTGCCCGACGTACCGCAGGGATCGGAACGCGTGCAAAGCAACGACGTGTTCGTCGACGGCCGCGGGCTGATTTATCTGCTCGACCGCGTGCGCGGTCTGAACATACTGGAGCGTGTGTAATGGCAAGCGGAGTATTCGATGACGCATTGATCAAGCATCTGTGGTCGAGCGACGAGTTCAGGCAGATTTTCAGCGACGCGAACCGCGTGCAGAAGTGGTATGACTTCGAGGCCGCGCTGGCACTCGAGCAGGCCGATCTGGGCATCATTCCGCGCGCGGCCGCTGAAGAAATCGTGGCAAAAGCCAAAATTTCGAATGTGGACATCGAGGCGATTGCGGCGGAGATACGCCGCATCAAGCATCCGCTGGTGCCGGCGCTGAAAGCAGTGCAAGCGCTGTGCAAGCCGGAACACGGTGAATTCATACACTACGGCCCGACGACGCAGGATGTGCTCGATACCGGCACTGTACTGCAGATGAAGGACGGGCACGCCGCTTATCTGCGCGACATCAAGGCGATCGGCCGCGAACTCTATCGGTTGTCCGAAACCTATCGCGCGACGCCCATGGTGGGGCGTACGCACGGCGTGCAGGCGCTGCCGATCACGTTCGGCCACAAAGCCGCGATCTGGCTCTCCGAGATGGGGCGGCATTACGAGCGGCTGCGCCAATTGGAGCCGCGCGTGTTTGTCGGCGGCATGGTGGGCGCCGTCGGCACGCAGGCGTCGTACGGCCCCAAGGCGCGCGAACTCGAGCGTGGGCTCATGAAACGGCTCGGCCTCGGCGTGGCCGATATCAACTGGCAGCCCGCGCGCGACCGCTTTGCGGAATACGTGTGCGTGCTCGGCATGTTGGGCGCAACGCTCGGCAAGATCGCGAACGAGATTTACATGCTCGAGCACAACGAGATTGACGAACTGCTGGAGCCGTTCAGCGACGGCAAGGTCGGCTCGTCCACCATGCCGCACAAACGCAACCCCAGCACCTGCGAAGCGGTGATGGGCGTGTCGCGCGCGATCAAATACAACGTCGCGCTGATGCTCGAATCGATGGTCATCGACCATGAGCGCGACGGCGCGGCATGGCGCGCGGAATGGCGCGCGCTGCCGGAATCGTGCCTGATGGCGGGTGGCATGCTCGCCACCATGAAGTACGTGTTGTCGGGTCTCGTCGTCAACGTCGACAAAATGCGCGGCAACCTCTATCTTCTCGGTGGCTTCCTGCTCTCGGAGCGCGTGATGTTTGCGTTGTCGGGCAAGGTGGGGAAACAGACCGCCCACGAGCTCGTCTACGAGATTTCGATGCACGGTCTCGAGCACGGTATCAGTTTCGAGAAAGCGCTGATGGCCGACCAGCGCGTGCGCGATGCGATGAGCGAAACGGAGCTGCGTGCCGCGCTCGATCCGACGACCTATGTCGGGCTGGCGCCGGAAATCGTGGACGAAGTACTCGCGCAGGTGAAGGCAAGCGGTTGGTTGAATTGAGGCAGGATTGAGGATCGAGGACTGAGGACTGAGGAAAAGCTTTAAGCATTCTCGATCCTCAGTCCCCAGTCCTCCGTCCTCAGTCCTAAGTGAAAGAGCACAGCGATGAACGTAACGATACTCGACGATTACCACGACACCATCCGCACGCTGCCGTGTTTCAGCAAGCTGGCCGGCCACAACGTTACGATCTGGAACGATCATACCAAGGATGTCGACAAGCTCGCCGGGCGGCTGAAAGATACCGAGGCGCTGGTGCTGATCCGCGAGCGCACGCCGATACGGGCGCCGTTGATCGAGCGCCTGACGAAGCTGAAACTTATCAGCCAGCGCAGCGTCTATCCGCATATCGATCTCGATGCGTTGACGCGGCGCGGCATCATCCTGTCATCGAGCCAGCATCCGGGGCGGCCGTCGTACGGGACCGCCGAACTCACGTGGGGACTCGTCCTCGCCTCGCTCCGCCAGATTCCGCAGCAAATGGCCGCCTTGAAGGCGGGCAAGTGGCAGGTCGACGTGGGCTATGGTGTAAGGGGAAAAACGCTCGGCATATACGGCTACGGCCGCATCGGCAGCGTGGTGGCAGGTTACGGCAAGGCGTTCGGCATGAAAGTGCTGGTGTGGGCGCGCGAAACGTCACTCGCGACCGCGCGCGCGGACGGCTACAGTGCGGCGCCTAACAAGGAATCGTTCTTCGAGGAGTGCGACGTGATGTCGCTGCACATGCGGCTGGTCGACGCCACGCGCGGCATCGTAACGGCGGAGGATCTCGCGCGCATGAAACCGACCGCGCTGATCGTCAACACCAGCCGCGCCGGTTTGATCGCGCCGGGCGCGTTGGTCAGCGCGTTGCGCGCGGGACATCCTGGCATGGCGGCGGTCGACGTCTACGAGGACGAGCCGCTCACCGATACCAGGCATCCGCTGCTCAACATGGACAACGTCGTTTGCACGCCGCACATCGGTTACGTCGGGCGCGATGAATTCGAAGTCCAGTTCACGGATATTTTCGATCAGATACTCGCGTATGCCGCGGGTAAGCCGATCAACGTCATTAATCCGGAAGTGCTGGACGCGGCAATCAAATAACCGGCAGTTATTACCCAGGGGGAAAAACATGCATTTCACTCTACGACTCGCGGCCGCCGTTGCGTGCAGCGCATTCGTCGCACACGCGTCCGCCCAGCCGGTGAAGAACGCGGCGGCGAGCTATCCGGACAAGGCGGTGCGCTGGGTCGTGCCGTTTACACCGGGCGCCTCGAACGACATTATCGCGCGGTTGGTCGCGCTAAAGCTCGGCGAAGCCTGGGGTCAGCAATTCATCATTGATAACCGTCCCGGCGCGGGCGGATTGATCGGCGGCGACACGGTAGCCAAGGCATCGCCCGACGGCTACACGCTGCTGTTGTCGAATCCGGGACCGAATGTGAACAGCCCGCTGTTAGCGAAGCGATCGCCGTATAAGGTCGAGGATTTCGCGCCGGTGATTTTTTTCGGCTACGCGCCGCTGCTGATTCTGACGAACCCGGCGCTGCCGGTGAGAAATCCAAAGGAGATGCTCGACTACCTCAAGGCCAACGCCGGGAAGGTGAACTGGGGTTCGTCCGGCACGGGCAGCAGCCTGCATATCGGGCTTGCGCTGTTTCAGGCGGCGACCGGCGTCAAGGTGACGCATGTGCCGTACAAAGGTTCGTCGCCAGCAATCACCGATTTGATCGGCGGCCAGATCCAGTTCATGCATACCACGACAGTGTCGGCGGAAGCGCAGATCAAGGCGGGCCGCGTGCGCGTGGTCGGACTCGCGAGTTCGAAGCGGGCGGCGCTGCTGCCCGATGTGCCGACGCTCGCCGAAAGTGGCATCAAGGACGCGGAAGCCATCGTGTGGTTCGGCATGGCGGCGCCGGCGAAAACGCCGCGTGCGATCATCGAGAAACTGAATGCCGAGTGCAACCGCATCTTGCTGATGCCCGACGTCAGGCGGCGGCTCGATGAACTCGGTCTCGAAGTGCAGGGCGGCACGCCTGAGCAATTCGGGGCGTTCATCAGAAAAGAGGCCGAGCGGCTGCAGAAACTGATCAAGGACGGTGCGTTGACGCGGGAATAGGCGCGCGCCGATGCGCGGCACCATCGATGTGCGCTGTGGATTGCGCATGCACGCAATCGAGGCGGTAACGGCGCATGCATCAGAAGATACGCTTAGAATGTGCAGGTACATCCCTTGCTAATCAATGCTGCAACAATCCGTATCCGTAAGGAGCTGCCGATTATGAATCCGCGTTTTCGCCTGTTATCCGCCGGTGCTGTCATTGTCGCGTTCGGCGCGGCGGTGGATGTCGCGGCGCAAACCGCTGCGACGTTTCCGTCCAAGCCGATCAGAATCGTCGTGCCCTTCGCGCCCGGGGGGCCCAACGACATCATCGCGCGCCTGGTCGGCCAGAAATGGAACGAGTTGTGGGGCCATCCCACTGTCATCGAAAATCGCGGCGGCGCGGGCGGCACGATCGGCGTTGAGTACGGCAGCAAGGCGGCGCCCGACGGCTACACGGTGATCATGGGCGGTATGAGCAACCTCGCGGTCGCGGTGGGCATGTACCCCAGGCTCGGTTACGACCCGCATGAACTCACGCCGCTCGCCAACGTCGCCATCGTCCCGTACGTACTCGCGGTCAATCCGCGCGTGCCGGCAAAAAACATCAGGGAACTGATTGCGGTCGCCAAGTCGAAGAAAAGCCTTCTGAGTTATGGCAGCTCCGGCACCGGCGCCATCTCGCACCTCGCCGCTGAATTGTTCAAATCGATGACCGGCACGGACATCGTGCATGTGCCGTACAAAGGGACGGCGCCGGCCGTCACCGATGTGATCGCGGGACAGATCGACATGATGCTGGCCGATTATGCCGCCGTTGCGCCGCACGCGAAAGCCGGCAAACTGCGGTTGCTCGCGGCGGCCGGCGTCAAACGCACGGCCGCCGCGCCTGAGTTGCCGACGATAGCCGA
>JAYVME010000116.1:0-5645 GCA_043759115.1 Betaproteobacteria bacterium
AAGCTCTTCGTCGAGGCGCATTGAGCCATGCCACGCCCGACGCGCGCGCGTTGACGCGACGTATGGTTTTTAGAGCCGCACGACTTTGCCGGGATTGAACAGATTGTCCGGATCGAGCGCGCGCTTGATCGCGCGCATGACCGTCACCGCGTCGCCGTGCTCGGCGTCGAGAAAATCCAGCTTGCCGATGCCTATGCCGTGCTCGCCGGTCGAGGTGCCGCCCATCGTCAGCGCGCGCATGACGACGCGCTGATTGATCGCTTCGGCCTCGTCGAGGTCGTTTTGGTTCTTCGCATCGACGAGGATTACGAGATGGAAATTGCCGTCGCCGACGTGGCCGAACAGCGCGATCGGCATCGAGGCCTTGGCAATGTCGGCGTTGGTCTCCGCTATGCATTCCGCGAGGCGCGACACTGGCACGCAGACGTCGGTCGCGACACCGCGGTTGCCGGGACGCAATTGCATGCACGCCAGATACGCGTCATGCCGCGCCTGCCACAGCCGCGTTCTTTCTTCCTGCCGCGTCGACCATTCGAAATCAAGCCCGCCGTGCTCGCTGGCGATTGCCTGCACCGTTTTCGCTTGTTCCTCAACGCTCGCCGCCGTGCCGTGAAATTCGCATAACAGCATCGGCACTTCGCGCAACGTGAGCTTGCTGTAGCGATTGACGGCCTTGATGGTCAGCGCGTCCAGGAGTTCGCAGCGCGCGATTGGCACGCCCATCTGGATCGTCTCGATGACGGTGCGCACGGCCTGATCGACGCCGGGAAACATGCAAATGGCCGCCGACACGGCTTCGGGCTGGGGATGCAGACGCAGCGTAATTTCGGTGATAACGCCTAACGTGCCTTCGCTGCCGACGAAGAGACGTGTCAGGTCGTAGCCGGCGGATGATTTGCGCGCGCGGCCGCCGGTGCGTATCACGCGGCCGTCGGCCAGCACGACGGTGAGTCCCATCACGTTTTCGCGCATGGTGCCGTAGCGCACGGCATTGGTGCCCGACGCGCGCGTCGCCGCCATGCCGCCCAGCGTCGCGTCGGCGCCGGGATCGATAGGAAAGAACAGGCCGGTATCGTGCAGGTGCTGATTCAACTGCTTGCGCGTGACGCCGGCCTGCACCGTGACGTCGAGATCGTCGACGTTCACTGTGAGCACCTGGTTCATGCGCGTGAGATCGAGCGCGATGCCGCCGTGGATCGCCAGCACGTGGCCTTCGACCGAGCTGCCGGCGCCGAATGGAATTAGCGGCACACCGTACTGCGCGCAAAGTTTGACGATTGTCGCAACTTCTGCGGTGGTTTGTACGAAGACGACGGCGTCCGGCAGTGCGTGCGGGTGAGCCGATTCGTCTTTGCCGTGATGCTCGCGCACGGCATCCGAAGTGCTGACACGGTCGCCGAGCAGCGCGCGCAATTCGCCGAGCAACGCGGCGGGAAGCGGCTTACGCAGGGCGGAGGGGTGGTGGGCGGGATGATTCATTGTTTTATGAGTAATTGAGTGATTAGGCAATTGGGTGATTATGTCCCTAATAACTGAATTGCTTAATCACTTAATCGCTGCCTACTTGGCCACTTCGTGATTGGCCATTTTCTCGAGCGCTTTTACCATCGCCGAATGGTCCCACTTGGCGCCGCCGTTGGCGGCGCAAGAGTTGAAGAGCTCTTGAGCGGTCGCGGTGTTAGGAAGACTGACGCCTAACGCCCGGGCTCCCGCCAGCGCCAAGCTAAGGTCCTTCTGATGCAGTTCGATGCGAAAACCGGGATCGAAGGTGCGCTTGATCATGCGCTCGCCGTGCACTTCGAGTATGCGCGAAGCCGCGAAGCCGCCCATCAGCGCCTGGCGCACCTTGGCCGGATCGGCGCCGGCTTTCGATGCGAACACCAGCGCTTCGCTTACCGCCTCGATGTTGAGCGCGACGATGATCTGGTTGCACACTTTACAGGTCTGGCCGTCGCCGTTGCCGCCGACCAGCGTGATGTTTTTGCCCAACAGGTCGAACACCGGCTTGACCTTGTCGAATGCCGCTTGCGACCCGCCGATCATGATGGTCAGCGCCGCGTTCTTGGCGCCGACTTCGCCGCCCGACACCGGCGCGTCGAGATATTCGCAGCCGAGCCCGTTGATGCGCTTCGCGTAGGTCTTGGTTTCGATCGGCGAAATCGAACTCATGTCGATGACGGTCTTGCCCGCGGCAAGACCGTCAGATACGCCATTTGGCCCAAATAACACCTTCTCGACATCTGGCGTATCCGGCACCATCACAATGATGATCTCTGAGCGCTGGGCTACTTGTTTGGCGGAATCGCACGCGATTCCGCCAGCGGCGGTGAGTTCCGCCGGCACGCTGCTGCGCGAATGGAGAAAAAGTTTATGCCCGCCCTTGATTAAATTCGCCGCCATGGGTTTGCCCATGATGCCGAGGCCGATGAATCCGATGTTGCTCATGGTGGAATCCTCAATAGATATTGGAAAAGTAAACTCTATCGCAATTGCGGGCGGACGAAGGGTGAGGTGTTAGGCGTGAGGCGTTAGGCGAAGAACTCACGGGCTTTTCCCTCCTCACACCTAACGCCTCACGCCTCACGCTTTTACCTTAAATAAGGCTTGGTCCAAGCCAGACCGTCCACCGTCTTGCCGGCCGGTTTATATTCGCAGCCGATCCAGCCCTCATAACCGAGCTTGTCGATGTGCGGCAGCAGGAAGCCGTAATTGATTTCGCCGGTGCCGGGTTCGTGGCGGCCCGGCGTGTCGGCGAGCTGCATGTGCGGAATCAGCTTGAGGTTTTTTTCGATGGTGGGCGCCAGGTCGCCCTCCATGATCTGCATGTGATAAATGTCGTACTGGACGAACAGGTTGTCGGAGCCGACCGCCTTGATGATGTCGACCGCCTGCTGCGTGTTGCACAGGAAAAAACCCGGGATGTCGCGCGTGTTGATTGCTTCGATCAGCAGCTTGACGCCGACGGCTTTGAACCGGGGTGCCGCGAACTGCAGATTTCTAATGAAGGCTTCGCGTGCGTCGCTAGGATCGCGGTTCGACTGCCGGATGCCGGAGAGGCAATTGACCTGCTTGCAGCCGAGCGCGGTTGCGTATTCGATTGCCTTGTCGACGCTCGCCTCGAACTCGGTGACGCGATCCGCGTGACATGCGATGCCGCGTTCGCCGTTTGCCCAGTTGCCGGCGGGCAGGTTGTGCAGCACCTGGGTAAGGTGGTTTTCCTGAAGCTTCTCCCGCAGCACGTTCTTGTCGTAATCGTAAGGAAACAGGTATTCGACGCCTTTGAACCCCGCCTTGGAAGCAGCGGCGAAGCGGTCCAGGAAATCGACCTCGTTGAACATCATGGTGATATTGGCGGCGAGTTTGGGCATGACTATTTTGCGTACTTGTCGGGTTCAGCCAATTGAGCGGCATTGGCAATATGCGTTCGAATTCGCGCAAGTTTAACTATAATCGAATACTCGGTCTATTGAGGATTGCATATGTGCACGGAAGGGCGTTTATAGCCTCGTCATTCTCGCGAAAGCGGGAATCCAGAATGAGTATCTGGGTCCCCGCCTGCGCGGGGACGACGGATCATTGTTACTCACTCATGTAATTTCAATAGTCGAGGTGACATTCTGGAAATCAGCGCAATCCTCCTCGCAGCGGGCTCAGGCTCCCGTTTCGGCGGCGACAAGTTATTGCATCCGCTGCCGGACGGCATAGCCATAGGCGCGCACGCGGCGCGCAATCTGGTTGCGGCGGGACTCGACGTCGTGGCGGTGGTAAAGGCGGGCGATTTTCCGCTCGCCGACATGCTGGAGCAGGAAGGCTGCAACGTGACGATGTTTGCTGACGCCGCCCGCGGCATGGGCGCGAGCCTCGCGCACGGCGTCGCCCAGCGCCGGAGCGCCGACGGCTGGGTTATCGCGCTTGCCGATATGCCGCTGATCAAAAGCGCGACCATCGCGGCCATTGCGCGCGAACTGGAAGCGGGCAGGGCGCTGGTTGCGCCAACCTATAAAGGCAGACGCGGCCATCCGGTCGGCTTGAGCAAGCGTTTCAGCGCGCAGTTGCTGGCACTCGGCGGCGATGCCGGCGCGCGCGAAATTATCGCCGCGCACCAGGATCAACTAACGCTGATCGAGTGCGACGATCCGGGGGTATTGCACGATATTGACCGGCGCGAAGATCTGGCGAAATGAAACTGCGGCCCCGCGTTAGAGGCAATTTAAGCCGGCGTAATTTATTGTTCAGGGCAGGCACTGCTTTATAATTCACTTTTCGTTCAACCCAGCCAGGTATTCAAAGCCCATGTCCCGATTTGAAGGCACCGAAAACTACGTAGCCACGCAGGAACTGATGATGGCGGTCAATGCGGCGATCACACTGGAGCGGCCGCTGCTCATCAAGGGTGAGCCGGGTACCGGCAAGACGATGCTGGCGCTCGAAGTCGCGAAAGCATTAAAGCGGCCTTTATACGAATGGCACATCAAGTCCACCATGAAGGCGCAGCACGGGTTGTACGAATACGATGCGGTTTCCCGTCTGCGCGATTCGCAACTGGGCGACCCCAAGGTGCACGACATCAAGAACTACATCGTGCGCGGCATGTTGTGGAACGCGTTCGACTCCGACGCGCAGTCGGTGCTCTTGATCGACGAAGTCGACAAGGCTGACATCGAATTCCCCAACGATCTTTTGCGCGAACTCGACCGCATGGAATTCTACGTGTACGAGACGCAGCAGCTCATCAAGGCGCGCCACCGGCCGCTGGTCATCATTACGAGCAATAACGAAAAAGAACTGCCGGATGCGTTCCTGCGGCGGTGCTTCTTTCACTACATCCGTTTCCCCGATCACGAGACGATGGAGAAAATCGTGCGCGTGCATTTCCCCGGCTTGAAGAAGGCGTTGCTCAAGGAGGCGCTGGAGGCATTCTTCGAAATCCGCGACGTGCCGGGCTTGAAGAAAAAACCGTCAACTTCCGAACTGCTCGACTGGCTGAAGCTTCTGATGGCGGAGGACATACCGCCCGAAGCGCTGGTGAGCCGCGACCAGCACAAGATCATCCCGCCGCTGCACGGTGCGCTCTTGAAGAACGAGCAGGACGTGCATTTGTTCGAACGGCTGGTGTTCATGTCGCGGCGCAAGCCGAACTAGCCGTATCGCCGTGAGCAGGGCCGCCAAAGGTTTCCCGCCGGTGATCGATGCGAAGGTCGAAACACTGATCCTCGGCAGTTTTCCCAGCGTCGCGTCGCTCGGCAAGGCGCAGTACTACGGCCACCCGCAAAACCACTTCTGGCGGCTGGTCGGCGCGGTGATAGCGGAACCGCTGCCGGAGATGGACTACGCGCAGCGGTTGAGGACGCTCTTGCAGCACCGCATCGGCTTGTGGGACGTGATAGGCAGCTGCAAGCGCGAGGGCAGTCTTGATTCCAATATTCGCAACCCCGGGCATAACGATTTCTCGCGCGTGACCGGCGTCGCGAAAAAGCTGCGCCGCGTGTGTTTCAATGGCAAGACCGCCGGCAAGATGGAGCCGCTGTTTGTCGAATGGGGTTTTGTAACCGTCGTGCTGCCGTCGTCGAGTCCCGCGAATACGCTGCGTTTCGAAGAAAAGCTTGAGCAGTGGCGCCAGATTGCTTCACGGAATAGCGTTGTTG
>JAYVME010000117.1:0-5635 GCA_043759115.1 Betaproteobacteria bacterium
CGGCGCCGTTGCGCCAGGCGACGATCAGCGGCAGGTACTGGCGCGCCTCTTTCGCCTGGTCGTTGGCGTAAATCTGCCACTGGCGCTCGCCTGCCTCGACCGTGCCCTTGGGGCGGTTGGCGTTGGTCGCGTTGATCGCGGCGCGCACTTCATCGAGGCCTATCGCGTACTTGTTGAGCGCCGTCGGATTCAGTTCCACGCGCACCGCGGGCAGCGAACTGCCGCCGACCGTGACCTGGCCGATGCCTTTCACTTGCGAAAGTTTTTGCGCCAGTATGGTCGATGCCGCGTCGTACAACTGGCCGCGGTCCAGCTTGTCGGACGTGAGCGAAAGAATCATCACCGGCGCATCGGCCGGATTGATCTTGCGATAAGTCGGATTGTTCGGCAGCAGCGGCAACTGGCTGCGCGCCGCGCTGATCGCCGCCTGCACCTCGCGCGCGGCGCCGTCGATGTTGCGGTTCAGATCGAACTGCAGGGTGATGCGCGTGTTGCCGAGCGTCGAGCTGGAGGTGATTTCGGTAATGCCGGCGATGCGCCCCAACGAGCGTTCGAGCGGGGTGGCGACCGTCGCCGCCATTGTTTCCGGGCTCGCCCCCGGCAGCGACACCGACACCTGCAGCGTCGGGTAATCGACCTGCGGCAGCGGCGCCACCGGCAAGAGATTGAACGCGAGCCCGCCGGCGAGCGCAACGCCGATCGTCAGCAAAGTGGTCGCGACCGGGCGCCGGATGAAAATCTCGGACAGGTTCACGGGCGGTCCCGCTCCGCGCTGGCATCCCGCGCCGCGCCCTCGCTGCGATTTTCGACGCGCCGCGCGAGCCGGTCGAACGCCAGGTAAATAACCGGCGTCGTGAACAGCGTGAGGAGCTGGCTCACAATAAGTCCGCCGAACATCGTCAACCCGAGCGGAAAGCGCAGTTCGGTGCCGACGCCGCCGCCTAGCATCAGCGGCAGCGCCGCCAGCAGCGCCGACATCGTCGTCATCAGAATCGGCCGGAAACGCAAGAGGCACGCTTGGTAGATTGCTTCGCGCGGCGTCTTGCCCTCGGTGCGTTCGGCATCCAGCGCGAAGTCGATCATCATGATCGCGTTCTTCTTGACGATGCCGATCAGGAGAATGATGCCGATGATGCCGATGATGCCCAGGTCGGTGCGCGCCACAATCAACGCCAGCAGCGCGCCGACGCCGGCGGACGGCAGCGTGGACAATATCGTGACCGGGTGTATGTAGCTCTCGTAGAGCACGCCGAGCACGATATACATCGTGATGATGGCCGCGAGTATCAGGAGCAGCGTGCCCGTAAGCGACGCGCGAAACGCCTGCGCCGCGCCCTGGAAGCGCGTGCGCACGCTGACCGGCACGCCCAGCTCCTGCTGCATGGCCTCAATCGCCTTGACCGCGTCGCCCAGCGAATAGCCCGGCGCCAAATTGAATGAAATCGTCGCCGCCGGAAACTGCCCCAGATGACTGATCGCGAGCGCGCCCGTTTTCTCGATCAATTGCGTGACCGCCGATAGCGGCACCTGCGTGCCGTTCGAGCTCGGCACGTAGAGCTCGCGCAATGCATTCGGGCCGATCCGGAACTCCGGTTTCACTTCGAGCACGACACGGTACTGGTTGGACTGCGTGAAGATGGTCGATACCAGCCGCTGGCCGAACGCGTTGTACAGCACATTGTCGATGGCGGCGGGCGTGACACCCAAACGGCCCGCGGTATCGCGGTCGATTTGCAAAAAGGCCTGCAGGCCCTGATCCTGCAGGTCGGATGCAACATCGATGAGCTGCGGCAGTTTCTGCAGGCTCTCGATGTGCCGGTGCACCCACGTGGCGAGTTCGTCCGGGTTCGCCGTGTCGAGCGTGAACTGGTATTGCGTGCGGCTCACGCGGTCTTCAATGGTGAGGTCCTGCACCGGCTGCATGTAAAGCGCGATGCCTTCGCGCTGCGCGAGCTTCTCTTTCAAGCGCCGGATGACCGCCGCGGCGCCCACCCGCTGCGAGTGCGGCTTTAAATTGATCAGCACGCGGCCGCTGTTGAGTGTGGTGTTGGTGCCGTCGACGCCGATGAACGACGACAGGCTCTCGACCGCCGGGTCTTCGAGGATAACCCTGGCGAGCGCGTGCTGGCGCTCCGCCATCGCGGCGAACGAGATCGACTGCGGCGCTTCGGTAATGCCCTGGATCACGCCGGTGTCCTGCACCGGAAAGAATCCCTTGGGCACGAAAACATACAGCACCACCGCCAGCGCCAGCGTGCCAATCGCAACCCACAGTGTCGCGCGCTGGCGGTCGAGCACCCAGGTGAGCATCACGCCGTAACGCGCGATCACCGCGTCGAACCAGCGCCCCGTGCGGCGGTAGAACTCGCTTTGTTGCGCCTGAGGCGTATGGCGCAGCAGCCGCGCGCACATCATCGGTGTCAGCGTCAGCGACACCACCGCCGAAATCAGGATGGCCACCGCGAGCGTGATGGCGAACTCGCGAAACAGCCGCCCCACCACGTCACCCATGAAGAGCAGCGGGATCAGCACCGCGATCAGCGAGAACGTGAGCGAAATAATCGTGAAGCCGATTTCCTCGGCGCCCTTCAGGGCCGCCGCCATCGGTTCCTCGCCTTTTTCGATGTAGCGCGAAATGTTTTCGATCATGACGATGGCGTCGTCGACCACGAAGCCGGTGGCGATCGTCAAGGCCATCAGCGTCAGATTGTTGATGCTGAAACCGGCGAGATACATCACGCCGAACGTGCCCACCAGCGAGAGCGGCACGGCAACACTCGGGATGAGGGTCGCGGCGACGTTGCGCAGGAACAGAAAGATCACCATCACCACCAGCGCCACCGCGAGCAGCAACTCGATCTGCACGTCCCTGACCGAGGCGCGTATGGTGACGGTGCGGTCGGTCAGCACTGCGATTTCGATCGATGCCGGCAGCGCGGCCTGCAGTTGCGGCAGTAATTGTTTCACGCGGTCGACGACCTCGATCACGTTCGCACCCGGCTGGCGCTGGATGTTGACGATCACCGCCGGCACGTCGTTCATCCACGCCGCGAGCCGCACGTTCTCGGCGTCTTCGATCACGTCGGCGACGTCCGCGAGGTAGAGCGGCGCGCCGTTCTTGAAGGCGACGACGATGCGGCTGTATTCCGCCGCCGAGCGCAGCTGATCGTTGGCGTCTATGGTGTACGCGCGCTGCGGTCCGTCGAAGCTGCCCTTGGCCTGGTTTACGTTCGACGCGCCGATGACGATGCGCACGTCCTCCAGATTCAGGCCGTTGGCGGCGAGCGCCTTCGGATTGACCTGCACGCGCACCGCGGGACGCTGCCCGCCGCTCAACGTGACGAGGCCGACGCCCGCGACCTGCGATATTTTCTGGGCGAGCCGCGTGTCGACGAGATTCTGCACCTGCGGCAGCAGCAGCGTCTTCGAGGTGATGCCGAGCGTCAGTATCGGCGTGTCGGCCGGATTGACCTTGCTGTATACGGGCGGCGCCGGCAGGTCGTTCGGCAGCAGATTCGAGCCGGCGTTGATCGCCGCCTGCACTTCCTGCTCGGCGACATCCAGACTGAGATCGAGATTGAACTGCAGCGTGATCACCGACGCGCCGCCGGAACTCGTCGACGACATCTGCTTCAAACCCGGCATCTGCCCGAACTGGCGTTCGAGGGGTGCCGTCACCGATGAGGTCATGACGTCGGGGCTTGCGCCCGGATAAAACGTCATGACCTGAATGGTCGGATAATCGACTTCCGGCAGTGCGGAGAGCGGGAGCTGCCGGTACGCGAACAAGCCGGACAGCAGAATGGCGACCATCAGCAACGAGGTCGCCACCGGGCGCAGAATGAATAGCCGCGACGGATTCATGCGTCAGATTCCGTCAACGCCGTCACTCACCCTGCTTCTCGCCCTTTTTGCGATTGCCGCCGCCTTTTTTGCGCGGCGTATCGCCACCCTTGCCCGGCGCGGCGGCATCCTTGGTCGGCAACTCGACCTTGGCCCCCTCGCGCAGGCGATCCATGCCATCGACGACGATGAGTTCACCGGGTTCGACTCCGGACTCGATGACCGTGGCATCGTTTTCGGCGGGGCCGGTCTTCACGTCGCGCAGCGTGACCGTGCGATCGTCCTTGACGATGTAGACGAAGAGCCCGCGCGCGCCGCGCTGCAGCGCCGCGCTCGGCACGGTCGTCACGTCGCGCCGCGTGTCGATCAGCATGCGCACGTTGACGAATTGGTTTGGAAACAGGATCGCGTCATCGTTGGAAAACTGCGCTTTGAGCTTGACGGTGCCGGTGGTGGTGTCGATCTGGTTGTCGATGGTCAGCAGCGCGCCGCTGGCGAGTTTCACCTTCTGGTCGCGATCGAAGACATCGACCGGCACGCGCTCGCCCGACTGCACGCGTTTTAACACGACCTGCAGATTGTCCTGCGGGATCGTGTAAATGACCGTGATCGGTTGCAACTGCGTGATGACGACCAGCCCGTTCGTGTCGCTCGCGCGGACTATGTTGCCCGCATCGACCTGACGCAGGCCGAGCCGGCCGGAAATCGGCGCGGTCACGCGCGAGTACGTCAATTGCAGCCGCGCATTGTCGACCTGCCCCAGATCGATTTTGACCGTGCCCTCGTATTGCCGCACGAGCGCTTCCTGCGTGTCGACGAGCTGCTTGGCGATCGAGTCCTGCGCGAGCAACACGCGGTAACGATCGACGTCGATCCGCGCGTTGGCAAGCAGCGCCTGGTCGCGCGCCATTTGCCCTTCGAACTGGGTCAGCGCGGCCTGAAACGGACGCGGATCGATTTCCGCGAGCAAATCCCCCGCGCGCACGAGCTGTCCTTCGCGAAACTGTACTTGCATGAGCTGACCGTCGACGCGGCTTCTGACCGTGACGGTTTTCAGCGGCGTGACCGTGCCCAACCCGGTCAGATAAACATTAACGTCCTTTTTTGCCGCCGGTTGCGCAACCACCGGCATGACGCGCGACGCCGCGTCGCGGCCTTTCTTGCCCGCCGGCTGCGCGTCGTCCGGCTGCCGCGTGTAGACGTAATAACCCACCCCCGCGGCCACGACGAGCGCAAGGAGCAGCCAGTGCAATTGTGATGCCAACCATTTAAAAAATCGCATGTAATCTTGTCTCGTGGTTTATTGCGGAGCCCGGGCACCGGGAAACAGCCGGTTATCATAGAGGAAATGCGGGCCTCACGGGGAGTCCGCGGCGCTCCCTCACGCGTGATACCGCCGAATCGCCTGACGCCACACGGCGCAGCGGCAGCACTACCAGGCCGTGGAGCCGCCATCGACCGGTATAATCGCGCCGGTCATGAAGTCCGATGCGTCGGATGCGAGCAGCACCGCGATGCCTTTGAGATCGTTGTCGCCGCCGGTGCGTCCCAGCGGAATCTCGCGCAGGATCTGCTCCGCGTTCTTGTCGAACATTTTCGCGTTGATCGGCGTGACGAAAAATCCCGGACAGATCGCGTTGACCTGAATGTTGTGCTGCGCCCACTTCACCGCCAGGTCGCGCGTGAAATTGACGAGCGCGCCTTTGCTCGTGCCGTAGACAATCGAGTTGTAGGCATTCGGGTTGCGTCCGACTAACCCCGCGATCGACGCGATGTTGATGATCTTGCCGCG
>JAYVME010000118.1:0-5631 GCA_043759115.1 Betaproteobacteria bacterium
GCGACCAGCAACGCGCGGCGCTTGCGATTGCCCAGGAGATCGTCCTGCAGGTAGGGATTGCGCGACACCACCCAGATGTCGCCGAGCACTTCGTACAACATGCGCGCCGAACGGCCGGTGCGGCGCTGCCCGCGCAGTTCGTTGAGCACCTCCCACATCGCCGGCCCGAGCAGCCGGATCACGATCTCGCGGTCCGAGAACGAGGTGTAGTTGTAGGGGATTTCCCGGAGGCGGGCGGTCATGGCGGAAATAAGGCTAATCGATGCGTTGGATTCTACTGTATCGGAGGAAACGAAACCTGCTTTGGCGTTGATCGGTTCCGGCGATCGCGGTTAGAGGCGCGGGTCATGATGGAGATTGCCGTCAAAACCCGCGTTAACCTGTGCTAATGTAGCAGCGGACGAGTAAAGAGCCGCCAGAATGTCTTCGAGCATTAACGCAACCCTGCAGCACGCAGCCGCACTGCATTCGCAAGGGCAATTGGGTCAGGCCGAGAAGTTGTACCGGGCCATACTTGCTGAAGTCCCCGCTCACTTTGACGCGATGCATTTGCTGGGTGTCATAGCCCTGCAGACGGGACACGCGCAGGCGGCCGTTGAGTTGATTGGTAAGGCCACGGCAATCAATCGGAAACATCCGGCGGCTCACCTTCATATGGGCAATGCATTGCTGGAGCTTCAGCGCAATGATGAAGCGCTGGCCAGCTATGAGCGCGCACTCAAGCTCAAGCCGGATTATGCGGAAGCCCTCGGCAATCGCGGAAATGTGTTGCTCATTCTCAAGCGTGCTGATGAAGCGCTGGCGTGCCACGAACGCGCACTAAAGCTCACGCCTGGCGATCATGAGCTTTACAATAATCGCGGTAATGCACTGCAGGATTTGAACCGGCCAGAGGAGGCCATGGCAAGCTACCAGCGCGCGCTCGCGCTGCAGCCTGATTATGCCGAAGCGCTCAGCAATTACGGCAACGCACTATTGACCTTAAAGCGATATGACGAGGCACTCGTTACGCTCGATCATGCCATTGCACTAAGGCCCGATTTTCACCAGGCGCTCTTCAATCGTGGCAATGCATTGTTGGGCTTGAAACGCTATGCGGACGCGCTTGCAAGCTATGACAGGGCAATTGCGCTGAGCCCGGAATTTCAGCAGGCAATTTACAATCGCGGCAATGCATTGAAGGAACTCGGCCAGTATGACGATGCGCTCGCAAGCTTTGAGCGTGCGGTTGCGATAAATCCAGATGACCACGAAGCACATAATAATCGCGGCAGTGTATTGCAGGGTCTGCGGCGATATGAAGAAGCGCTGCAAAGTTTCGACCGTGCCCTGGCATTGAAACCTGATTACGTGGACGCGCTCTACAACCGTGGCAATGCCCTGAAGGATCTGTGGCGGTACGCGGAGGCGCTTCAGAGCTACGATCGCGCGCTGGTTTTTAAACCTGATTACACCGAGGCGCTCGGCAATCGGGGCAACGTGCTGGAAGATATGCGGCGATTTGAGGAGGCGCTCGCAAGCTATGCGCGTGCGCTTGCAATCAAGCCGGACTACGCCATCGCGCATTGGAACGAAAGTTTGTGCAGATTGCGCAGCGGCGACTTTGAGATTGGCTGGCAGAAATACGAATGGGGATGGGAAAGCGGGGAGCGCGGCAAGACAAAACGCGATTTCCCGCAACCGCTCTGGCTCGGCGGGCAACCGTTGAACGGGAAAACCATTCTGTTGCACGCCGAACAGGGCTTGGGCGACACAATACAGTTTTGTCGCTATGCGCGGCTTTTAGCGGAAAAAGAGGCAACGGTGCTGCTGGAAGTGCAGCCGCCGCTCACGCCGCTGCTTAAGCATTTGGAAGGTGTGCACCAAGTGCTCGCCAAAGGCGGGACATTGCCCGCTTTTGACTATCACTGTCCGCTGCCGAGCCTGCCGCTCGCATTTCACACGAGGCTCGAAACGATACCCGCGCAGGAAAAATATATTTACAGCGACGAAGTTCGCGTTGCCGCATGGCAGAACAAGCTGGGGCAACGGGTTAAGCCGCGCATAGGTCTGGTTTGGAGTGGCAGTGCCGGGCACAGAAACGACCGGAATCGCTCCATTCCGTTGGCCGATTTTGTGAAATTGCTGTCGGCCGGCATGGAATTTATCAGCTTGCAAAGGGACGTCCGTCCCGCCGACGGGAAGTTGCTTCTTGCGCGCAAAGACATCGCTCATTTCGGCGACGATCTGGCGGACTTCGCCGACACGGCTGCGCTAATCGAGCTCGTGGATCTTGTCATAACGATAGACACATCAGTTGCGCATCTCGCGGGCGCGATGGGCAAGGCCGTATGGATCCTGCTCCCGTTCAATTCTGATTTTCGTTGGTTGCTCGACCGGGACGACAGCCCCTGGTACCCCAGTGCGAGGCTTTTCCGGCAGCCGGCTATGGGCGATTGGGACAGTGTATTGACGCGGGTAAAGCGGGAACTGGCGGACTGCGTTGCAATCCGGCGTTGAGTACGCGTGCTCAGGTGACTACGCCGGCCACCACGATATAGCGGAAAAGCTTGCCGCAGGCCATATATAGCGTGGCAAGCCACGGGTTGATTCGCAGCCAACCCGCGGCGACACACAGCGGATCGCCGACGATCGGCGCCCACGACGCGAGCAGCGCCGCGCTGCCATAACGTCGAACCCATTCGAGGCCCTTGAGTTCCGTGCGCTGTGGAATGAACCGGCCGATCAAATACGAAGACATGCCGCCCAGCGTGTTGCCGAGAGTCGCTATGCCGAGCGCCGGCCAGTATTGTTGCGGATTGAAATGCAACACGCCGGCGAGCACGAATTCCGAACCCCCGGGGAGCAGGGTGGCGGCGAGAAAGCTGCTCGCAAACAGCGTCCAAAGACTTAACAAGTCATCCATCGCCGCCATTGTTGCATGCGCATGTCGGTTTTGCGACGGGAACGGACTGGCGTAGAATCATGATCGTTGGATCATCCAAATGACGGTGAATCATGAGTGACCTCGAAGAGCTTGAACACAAAATCCAGAATCTCCCGGTCGAGGAGTTGTCAAAATTTCGTGCATGGTTCATCGAATTTGACCACCTGCTCTGGGATAAGCAGATCGAGGCGGATTCGAAGGCTGGAAAGCTACACGGGCTCGTTGCCGAAGCAATCGCGGATTATCAGGCTGGCAAGGCGCGAGAGATTTGAAGCATTTCGCGTCGCCGAAGTTCTGGAGGCTGTACGGGGCGCTACCAACCGATGCCCGCGCCCTTGCCGACAAGAACTACGAACTTCTAAATTCGGATTCCCGGCATCCCTCTCTCCATTTCAAGAAGATCGGCGATCTCTGGTCGGTACGCGTGGGCGCTCATTATCGGGCCCTTGCAACTGAAGTCGAAGGCGGTGTTTACTGGATCTGGATCGGAACGCATGCTGAATACGACAAGATCGTCGCATAACCGCGCAATGGACAGCGACACCTCACTGCCGCGCTTTGCGCTCTTGCTCGAGCGCGTCATTGCGGACGTTTGACGCGTCACGCGGCTATCGCCGATAATTCACGCCGCGCAGCGACTTCCCCGGTAATCCGCAAATACGATTCGTCGTGCGCAGGGCGAGCGCCTCGCGCGGTGGTCTTTTTTCGAATATCCGTCCCAGAAAGGCAAGGCATGAAATACGTAATCGATATCGGTCCGCTCCCCGCATTGCCGGTCGTCGGCAGCGCCGAGCTCTTTGCCGTCGGACGCATTTATTGCGTCGGCCGCAATTATGCCGAGCACGCGCGCGAGATGGGGCATGACCCCGAGCGCGAACCGCCGTTTTTCTTCATGAAGCCGGCGAACGCGATCGTGCCCGATAACGCGACGATTCCTTATCCGCAGGCGACCCAGGATCTGCACCACGAGATCGAATTGGTCGTTGCAATCGGCACGGGCGGCGCGAACATTCCGATCGACAAGGCGCTCGACCATGTGTGGGGATACGGCGTCGGCCTCGACATGACGCGTCGCGACCTGCAGGGCGAAGCCAAGAAAATGGGCCGGCCATGGGAAATGGGCAAGGCTTTCGACAACTCGGCGCCGTGTACCGCGCTGGCGCCGGCGGCGAAATGCGGCCATCCGGCCAAAGGCGCGATCTGGCTCAAGGTCAACGGCACGGTCAAACAGAAAGGCGATCTGTCGGAGCTGATCTGGAACATTCCGGAAACGATTTCCTATCTGTCGGGGCTGATCACTTTGCAGCCCGGCGATCTGATTTATTCCGGCACGCCCGCGGGCGTCGGCCCGGTCAAGGCCGGCGACAAGCTTGAAGGCCACGTCGACGGCTTTGCCGATCTGACGATCACCTACGCGAAATAGGCAGTAAGGCAATGCAAAGCGGAACCGCCTAAGGCGCAATGCAACCGCCGATGAACGCAGATAAACGCCGATGGAAAACAAAGGCTGTATATATTTTGGGCAATGGTATGTATTTCAGATTCTGTCCCGGTGTTTTCCGTACTCGCGGTAGCTAATACCTATTGATCTTGTTTTTGACTTTATCCGCGTTCATCGGGGTTTATCGGCGGTTCCGCTTTAGTGTGTTTCAGGGTTTGGCTGGCGGTTCCATTGTTTTTGAAAGTGCTTGTATAAACGGGAGATCACGATGCAGCAACGCAAACTCGGCAAGAACGGCCCCCTCGTTTCGGCGCAGGGCCTCGGTTGCATGGGCATGTCGATCAGCTACGGCGAGCCCAACGACGAGGAATCGATAGCGACCATTCACCGAGCGCTCGATCTCGGCGTCAACCTGATCGTGACCTCGGACGCGTACGGTGCCGGCGTCAACGAGCAACTCGTCGGCCGCGCCCTGAAGGGCCGGCGCGCGGGCGCGCTGATCGCGACCAAGTTCGGCAACCTGGGGCTCGCCGGCGGCAATCCGAGCGGACTCTCCGGCGGGCATCCCGATTACGTGCCGCAGGCGTGCGAGAAATCGCTCAAATGCCTCGGCGTCGAGGTGATCGATATTTACGGTTTGCATCGCGTCGATCCGGCGGTGCCGATCGAAGACACGGTCGGCGCCATGAAAAAACTGGTGGAGCAGGGCAAGGTGCGTTATCTCGCGCTGTCGGAAGCGGGGCCGCAAACCATACGCCGCGCGCACAAGGTGCATCCGATTTGCGCGGTCGAGACCGAATATTCGTTGTGGAGCCGCGACGTCGAGGGCGATGTGATCCCGGCGTGTCGCGAACTCGGCATCGCATTCATGGCTTATGCGCCGCTCGGGCGCGGCTTTCTCACCGCGACCATGAAAACGCTTGATGCGTTGCTGCCCAAAGACCGCCGCCGCGAGCATCCGCGTTTCAATCCGGACAACATCAAGCACAATGCGGAGTTGCTTGCGCCGCTCGAAAAAATTGCCGCCGCCCGAAAATGCATGCCGGCGCAAGTAGCGCTGGCGTGGGTGCACGCACAGGGCGACGATATTTTTCCGATTCCGGGCACCAAGCGCAGGACGTACCTTGAGCAAAACGCCGCGGCGCTCGACATTCGATTGAGCAATGAGGAAATCGCCACGCTGGCCAAGGCCTTTGCGCCCGGCGTGACGGCGGGAACCCGCTATCCCGAGAAACAGATGAAGGCCCTTGGTATTTAATCCGCG
>JAYVME010000119.1:0-5618 GCA_043759115.1 Betaproteobacteria bacterium
TCCATGATGAACTGGCCTTTGAGCGACTTCGCGCGCTCATCCGCCATTTCCGGCGTCGCCGCTTCCGCGCGCGAAACGCCGAATACCGGGCCATAGGTATCGTTCATCGCGACGAACGATGCCGCCATGCCCGCCGCGGTTTTGAAAAATTTGCGCCGTGTCGTGCCGTGCTTTTTCGCGAGTTCCGAACCGAGCGCCTTGATGCGCGCCTCGTATTCTTTTTGCTTGGCGGTCTGCGGCGACGGCATATACTCATCGTTCGACACGATCTGCGTCGGCACCGGCGATGCAAAAGATGAGGTCTCCGCCGGCAATACTTGTGCAAGCTCTTCAGGACTAAGCATGGTTATCCTCCGTAGATGAAAATGCCGAACCTGCGCTGCCAGCGGTCTGCGCCGCCATGCTCAAAAGATCAATGTTGTTTCAGCGCCCGGCCCATTCTCTAACGGGGCAATTGCGCCTGTCAATCTTGGGCGCCGCCGGTGTCCAGTGCGCGGTCGAGGAAGTCGAGCCGGTCCTGCCCCCAGTAGGGCACGCCTCCAAAAAAATACGTCGGCTGGCCGTCTTTCCGGTGTCTCCCGCCGTAAAAATAAGCGCGGCGGCGGCGCTACTTGACGATTTGCAGTTTGGGCTTGCCGCCGGTAGGCGGTGGCGTGGGCGTGGATGCGGAGGATGCCGCGGTGCTCTCCGCTGGCGCCGCCGGCTCGGGCTGGAAAAACAGGCCCTGGCTGTTTTCCTTGGCGAAAATTCCCAGCACCGTCCCGATCGGAATGGAGCATTCGCGCGACACGCCGGAAAAACGCGCGGCAAACTGAATCAAGTCGTCACCGACGGTCAGCCGGTGCGCCGCATCGGGACTGACGTTGAGAACAATTTCCCCGTCTTTCACGTGTTCCATCGGCACACGTGTGCGCGCGTCGACCTTGACCGACAGGTAAGCGGTGTAACCGCTGTCGCTGCACCATTCGCAAATGGCGCGGATCAGGTAGGGTTTGGTCGAGCGCTCTTTCGCCATCGCCGCATTGACCTTCTTACTTGCGCATGACCTTTTCAGACGCGGTCAGCGAATCGATGAACGCGGGCCGGCTGAAGAGGCGCTCGGCGTATTTCATCAGGGGTGCTGCCTGCTTCGGCAACTGGATGTTGTAATAGTCGAGCCGCCACAGGAGCGGCACGATCGCGACGTCGAGCATCGAGAACTCGTCGCCCAGCATGTATTTCTGCTTGGCGAACACCGGCGCCATCTGCGCGAGATTGTCACGGATCGCGGCGCGCGCCTTGTCGGCAATACGCTGATTGCCCTTCTCGAGGGTTTCCACGTGAGTGAACATCTCGTGCTCGAAGCGGAACAGGAATAACCGCGCGCGCGCGCGCATCACCGGATCGGCCGGCATCAATTGCGGATGCGGAAAGCGGTCGTCGATGTATTCGTTGATGATGTTCGATTCGTAGAGCATCAGATCGCGCTCGACCAGCACCGGCACCTGGTTGTACGGATTCATCACCGCGAGGTCTTCGGGCTTGTTGTGCAGATCGACGTCGACAATCTGAAAGTCCATGCCCTTCTCGTACAGCACGTTGCGGCAGCGCTGGCTGAAGGGGCAGGTCGTGCCTGAGTATAGAGTCATCATATAGGCACCGTTTTAGTGAATGTCTTTCCAGTAGGATTTCTTGAGGGCAAACACGAGCACGAACAGAAGACCGAGCAGCATCAACACGTAAAATCCGATCTGGCGGCGTTCCAGGCGCGCCGGTTCGGCCATGTAGTTCATGTAATTCACGAGATCGACCACCGTTTTGTCATAATCAAGCTGCGACAAACTTCCCGCGCCCGGGGTTAGCGTTTTCAACACGAAGCGGGTGGTCTCCCTGCCGTCCTTCACCGCCACCGATTCTTCGAGTTGCGCCACGCCCTTGGCCGCGATCAGCGCCGCGTGCGCCGCGTGCTCCTTTTCAAATACTTCCTCGTGCAACTGCTGCTGCCCGCTCAACTGCCACAGCACGTGCGGCATGCCGACGTTGGCGAACACCAGATTGTTCCAGCCGGTGGGCCGCGAGGGGTCGCGATAGAACGAACGCATGTAGGTATATATCCAGTCGGCCCCGGAGCCGGCACCCGAGCTGCGCGAGCGCGCGGTCACCGTGAGATCCGGCGGCGCCACGCCGAACCATTGTTTCGCGTCTTTGCGGTCCATCGCCACCTGCATCAGTTCTCCGACCTTGACGCCGGTGAGAATCAGGTTGTCCTTAATCTGCGGTTCCGTGAGGCCGAGATCCTGCAGCCGGTTGTAGCGCATGTAACCTGCCGTGTGGCAGTTGAGGCAATAGTTGACGAATACCTTGGCGCCGTTCTGCAGCGACGCAAGGTCGTGCGAATTGATCGGCGCGGTTTGCAGACGCGGCCCTTCCGCGCACAGCGCCGCGAACGGGGCGAGCAATGCCGCAAAAATAGCAGCGCGGATGTATCCGCTGGTGGCGGTTACCATGTCAACCTCGACGGCTCCGGTTTGCATGGGTCGATAGTTGAATACCATGGCATGAGTATGAAGAACAGGAAATAGATCGCCGTGCCGATGCGCGCCACGACTGTTGCACGGTCGGCGTTGCCGAGCCCCGCGCCGAACTGTCCCCACACGTTGGTCGGCTCGGTGCCGAGGTAACCGAGCAGCAGGAACACGACCACGAATAGCGCGAGCGCGCTCTTGAAGACGGGGCCTTTGTAGCGGATCGACTTGACCGGGCTGCGGTCGAGCCACGGCAGCAGGAATAGAATCATCGTCGACACGCCCATCGCCACCACGCCCGGGAACTGCGAGTTGAACAGCGGCGGTATCGCGCGCAGGATCGAATAATACGGCGTGAAATACCATACCGGCGCGATATGCAGCGGCGTTTTCAACGGATCGGCGGGGATGAAATTGTTGTACTCGAGAAAGTAACCGCCCATCTCCGGCAGGAAAAACATGATGACCGAAAACACGATCAGAAACACCACGACGCCGAGCGCATCCTTGATCGAATAGTACGGATGCGAGTAGATGCCGTCGAGCGGCAGGCCGGTCTGCGGATCCTTCGGCTGGTTCTTGATTTCAACGCCATCCGGATTGTTGGAGCCGACTTCGTGCAGCGCCATTAAATGCGCGGCAACCAGGCCGAGCAGCACCAGCGGAATCGCGATGACGTGGAACGCAAAGAAACGGTTGAGTGTCGCATCCGACACCACGTAATCGCCGCGGATCCATATCGAGAGATCCTCTCCTATGAACGGCACCGCGCCGAACAGATTAACGATGACCTGCGCGCCCCAGTACGACATCTGGCCCCACGGCAGGAGGTAGCCAAAAAACGCTTCCGCCATCAGGCACAGGTAAATCAGCATGCCGAATATCCACAGGAGCTCGCGCGGCTTGCGGTACGAGCCGTAAAGCAGGCCGCGGAACATGTGCAGGTAAACGCAAATGAAGAACGCCGATGCGCCGGTTGAATGCATGTAGCGGATGATCCAGCCACCCCACACGTCGCGCATGATGTACTCGACCGATGCGAATGCCTGCGCCGCGTCGGGCTTGTAGTGCATGGTCAGAAAAATGCCGGTCACGATCTGCAGCACGAGCACAAACGCCGATAACGAACCGAAGTAGTACCAGAAGTTGAAGTTCTTGGGCGCAATGTACTTGCCCCACTGTTCTTCCCACATTTTGATCAGCGGGAAACGCGTGTCGACCCAGGTCAGCGTGTCGCTCAACACACCATTGAGCGGGCCGGCGCAGGTAATCGTGACGGGATTTTTTTCCGCGGCGGCCATGTTCAGGCTCCCGTGCCGTCGTCGCCGATGATGATCTTGGCGTCACCCACAAACTTGTACGGCGGCACGCGCAAATTCACCGGCGCGGGCGAGCCCGCAAAAACGCGGCCGGCAAAATCAAACTTGGAGCCATGGCAGGGGCAGAAGAAACCGCCGTTCCAGTCCTGCCCCATATCCATCTTGGCTTCCTCCGACTTGAACTGGGGCGAGCAGCCGAGGTGGGAACACACGCCTTCGAGCACTGCGATTTCCGGCTTGATCGAACGATATTCGTTTTTCGCGTAAGCGGGCTGCAGCGGGACCTCTGATTTCGGATCGGACACGCGGCCATCATTTTTCTGGATGCCTTCGAGCATTTCCTTGGTGCGTTTCACGATCCACACCGGTTTGCCGCGCCATTCGACGATTTGCATTTCGCCGGGTGCGAGCTTGCTGATGTCGACCTCGGTCGGCGCACCCGCCGCCTTGACGCGTTCGGATGGCAGCATGCTGCCGGCGAACGGAATTGCCGTTGCTGCCGCGGCCACCCCACCGACGACACCGGTGGCGACCATCAGAAAACCGCGTTTACCCTGATCCACTTCCTGATCCGACATGGAACTCCCCGCTGGCCAATTTACAAAAAATGGCTATTTTAGCGAATTCCGCGCGAAAACTTAAGCAAAACATGAAAATAGTCCATCGGTTCAGGCAATTGCATGCGGCCAGGCCGGCCTGAAAAGCCCCGATTGGACTATACGGGATTGGCAATATCCACAAAGTGATGCGTGATGCCGAAGCGCGCCGCAAGGTGTTCGCCGAGCGCCTGTACGCCGTAACGCTCGGTCGCGTGATGACCGGCGGCGACATAGGCGACACCGGACTCGCGCGCGAGATGCACCGTCTGTTCCGAAATCTCGCCCGATATATACGCGTCGACGCCAAGACGCACGGCGTCCTCAAGATAGCCCTGCGCGGCGCCGGTGCACCACGCGACGCGACGCACGAGCTTTGTTTCATCCCCGATGATCTGCGGCGCGCGTCCAAGGCGCTCTGCGATGCGCCGCGCAAGTTCGCCGAGCGTCGTCGGTTCGGCAAACGCGCCGTGCGCGCCTACGTCCTGTTCGCCGAACCTGCCGTCGGACGGCAATTCAAGCTTGCGCGCGAGCTGGATGTTATTGCCGACTTCGGGATGCGCGTCGAGCGGCAGATGAAATGCAAACAAATTCAGATCGTGTTTGAGCAGCAACGCCAGGCGCTCACGCCGCGTGCCGGTCACGCGCGGATCTTCGCCGCGCCAGAAATACCCGTGATGCACGAGCACGGCGTCGGCGCCGCGCGCGACCGCCGCGCGCAACAGATCGAGCGACGCAGTGACGCCGGTCACGATCGTGGCTATTTCGGCGCGCCCTTCCACCTGCAGCCCGTTTGGGCAATAATCGCGGAAACGGACAACGTCGAGATATTGATTTAGGTAGGTCTCGAGTTCGGTGCGTCGCATGATGAGCGCGCATTCTAACCTGATTACAACTTACAACTGCCACCCGCCCGGCACCCGACGCCCCCATGCGCAAACTTTGGCTGATCTTTGCCCAGACCACCACGATCTGCCTCGGCATTCTGTTCGTCGTGTCAACGCTGCGTCCCGATCTCCTGGGCGCCAGCCTGCGCACCAACGTCGACGTCGTCACGACCCGGGAAGCGGCGGTCGAGCCGGCGTACCGCATCGCGTCGTACCGCGATGCGGCCAAAAAAGCGATGCCGACGGTGGTCAATATCTACACCAGCAAGGAAACCAAGGTGCCGCGTCATCCGTTCATGGACGACCCGGTGT
>JAYVME010000120.1:0-5613 GCA_043759115.1 Betaproteobacteria bacterium
AAGCAGATCGCTCCCGCCAAAGGTATGACCGGCTATCAGGCATTGATACGCGCCTACGTCGGTCATTGTCTGCGCGAAGACCTGGAAAAATTCGACGACGCGACCATGAAGCGCTTTATCACCAAGCTTCAGGCCAAGGGTGTAAGCAAAAAACTCATTACCGATGCGATGCGTTGACCGGCACCGCGTAGGCCCGAATGCAGAATAGGGTTTGCAAACACCGCAATTCGACGATCGACCTTAGTAGGCACTTGAGGAGACTCCGTGGAAGCCAAAGACTATGTCCTCGCTGCAGGTGTGGCGGTCACCCTACTCCTTGGCATCTGGAATGCCATCGTCAACCATCGCGTAAGCAAGCGCACAACGTTCATCAACACAGTCACTAGCCAGCGCATCAAGTGGATTGAGCAGCTTCGTCAGCCCTAAAGCGCATCAAGCTACGACGCGATGTGCATAGCATCGAGGAAGCGGTCAGCGTATTGCGGGCCCGAAGAACATTAAAACGGGATGAGAATCTGCCAGAGGCGATTTCTATTGCGAAGCTTGAAGGAAACCTCATCCCTGAAGGGCTGTCACTTAACCCGCGTTTTTATTCTTTGCGGATAGCTAAAATTCAGCTTTATCGGTTTGCTCACGATGGTGTCACCGCAGCGAAGTTGTGCAAAGCTCTTATCGAGTCGGATGATTGTCATCCAACCTATCGCGAAGTTGCCCTCGCCGAGATGCTAGAAGAGTTAACCTTGGGTAAGTCATTTCAGACAGTTTTCGATCTTCTCAAAAGTCATGCGGGGAACATAAAGAATAGGGCTGTCGCAGACAGGCTCCTAGCACTAAAAATGAGCATTCTTGCCGAACACTACATGATAGGAAAAGAGGATGCTGATGGTACCCGGATTCTCATTCAGGAGGTAACAGACTACTACCTCACGCCCGAGAGTAGGCCCTACAAAGAGCCGGTGATGGCCGCAAAGATTCTCGAATGGATGGGCCACGCGGATCAAGCGATCGAGACATTGAACTGCTTTCTTGAGCAGTCGCCTAAGCATTGGGAGGGAATCAAGACATTGGCGCTGTTTTTTCTGAGGGCCGAGCGGAAGATTGATGCACTTAAATGCGCCGACAGGCTTCCGATGATTGCACCGTGGCGCGCCGAAAGCTACGATTCCCTTAAGTACGTTGCTCAACAAATGGGCAGGTTGGAATTAGCTCAGAAGGCACAGAAACAGGGCGACGAGGTCTTTCAACGAGAGAAGGCGCTCTTTGATGATCTCAGGTCTACTTTAGGAGACGCGTAGCCGACGCATAACCCACATTAAATTGCCTGAAGGTTTCATCAACTCGCGCGGCGCGGGCCGTGCTGGATTGATGAGATACCAGCGGCACTACCGCCGGTGTCTTTTTGTTTGTATCTATGAACGGTCGACAGAACAGGTAGCGCTCATGACCACACTGCTTCACGCTATCCCGCGCTTTGCCGGTGCGCTGCTGTTTGCCGCCACGGCCGCCGCGCAAACCTACCCGTCGGGCCCCATGCGCATGGTGATTCCGTTTCCGCCCGGCGGCGGCACGGACATCCTCGGCCGCGCGCTCGCGCAGAAACTTAATGAAGCGTGGGGCGTGCCGGTGGTCGTGGACAACCGTGGCGGCGCCAATGGCACCATAGGCGCGGCGGTCGTCGCAAAATCGGCGCCGGACGGGCAGACACTGCTCATAGTGCCCGGCGGCTTCGCCGTGAATCCCAGCATTTACAAATTTCTGCCCTATGATTCGTTGAAGGATCTCGCGCCGGTCATGCAATTGGCGGCGAGTCCGCTGGTCGTCACGCTGCATCCCTCGTTTCCGCCGCGCTCGATCAGGGAGCTCATAGCTTTTCTCAAAACGCATCCGGACACGGTGAATTACGGCAGCTCGGGCAACGGCTCCCCGCCGCATCTCGCCACGGAACTCTTTAAAACCATGACCGGCACGAAAATGCAGCACATCCCGTATAAGGGCGCGGGGCCGGCTGCCATCGACGTGATCGCCGGACAAATCCCCATCTACTTCATGAATGCACTGCAGGCGGTGCCGCATATTCGCGGCGGCCGGTTGCGCGCGCTGGCGGTAACGAGCGATAAGCGCTTCCCCGCGCTGCCGGACACGCCGACGATCGCGGAAGCGGGCGTGCCCGGCTACGCCATGACCAACTGGTACGGTCTCCTAGTGACGGGCGGCACTCCAGGAAGTTCGATCGCCAGGCTGCACGCGGAAGTCGTGCGCATTCTGGGGTTGCCGGAAATCCGCGAGCGCCTGATTAATGAAGGCGCCACGATCATCGCCAGCACGCCCGATGAATTCATGGCGTTCCTGAAAAAAGAAATCGCGACCAACGCGCGTATCGTACAGGCGTCGGGCATGACTGCCAGCAATTAACGGCTCTAAAGTACGGTCAAATCTTTCACGCGCAGCCCGGCGGCCGTAAAACCGCCGTCGACCGCGATGGTCTGTCCCGTCAGATAGCTCGCGTCGTCCGACGCCAGGAACAGCGCGACGCCGGCAACTTCCTCAGGCCGGCCATAGCGCGCGAGCGGCACCGCGCGCTGCCACGACTCGCGGCGCTCCCCCGTGTGCTGCTGGCGGCTGCGCGGCACATCGATGGGGCCGGGCGCAATCGCGTTCACGCGGATATGGTGGACCGCGAGATCGACGGCCATCACGCGCGTCATGGCGATAATGCCGCCCTTGGAAGCCGCATAGGCCGCGCGCCCGCTGCTGCCGAGTAAACCCGAGTGCGAAGAAAAATTCACGATCGCACCGCCGCCGATCTTGACCATTTCGCGCGCCGCCGCCTGCGCGCATAGAAAGGTGCCGATCACGTTGACGTCGAGCATCGCGCGCAGGGTTTCGAGCGGCGTGTCGAGGAAGTGTTTTTGCGCGCCCACGCCGGCATTGTTGATCGCGATGTTGGGCGGCCCGAACTCGCGCCGGGTGAATGCGATCATTGCGTCGACTTGCGCGGCGTCACGTATGTCGACACGACAGGCCGCCGCCGTGCCGCCCGCCGCGGTGATCGCGGCGCACACCGCGCGCGCCGCATCCTCGTCGAGATCGGCACACACGACGCTGGCACCTTCGTGCGCGAAACGCCGTGCGGTCGCAGCACCGATGCCCGCGCCTGCGCCGGTGACAATGGCAACTTTGCCGGCAAATGATGAGGTCATAACTTTATCCTTCGTGATGGGTCATTGCCTGCCGCCGCCGCGCCAATTCGGCGAGACCGAAATGCGTGAATGCGAGCCCGCTCAACACGGGCACCATCAGATTGAGCAAAGGCACGTAGTAGAGCAGAGCGAGCAGCAATCCCAGCATATACATCCGCCCCTTACCCGCGCCGAGTATCGCCGCGTATTCCTCGGCGCTCGCGTGCTCGGAGAGCGCATCGTAGCGGAACAAACGCTGATTCAGATACGCTGACAATACGACCGGCAGCACCGGCACCAGCACGCCGGTCAGCCATAGCGGCAGTGTGACCACCCACAATGTCGCGAAGACGACGACCGCGATTAGCGCGTTGGCCGCGCTGCCGATGGCCGTGCCGCCGCGGCGCTTCTCGAGGAAAGGGTAATAGCGCGCGGCGACGAAACTGACGATCAGGGGCATCTCGATCAACGCCGCGATCAGTACCGCAGTAAGCAGGATGAGCGGCGCGAGCAACGCAAACAACAGCACCAGCGACGAGTAATGCACTACGTCGAGTAAGCCGCGCTGCGGCAACCAGTCGCCGACCACGGAGCCCGCAAGCCAGGCGCCGAGCCCTTGCGACCAAGCGTCCCAATAAAACCATGCGAGCCCCAGCCACAATGCGAGGGCGGCCAATATCGGCCAGATCGTGAGCATCAGCATGCGCGGATTCAGCACGCTGCGAAATGCATTGCCCAACGCCTGCAGTACGTCGTTCATAGGTTTGAGGAGTGAAGGGTGAAGGGTGAAGGGTGAAGAGTGGAACTTGACGAGCGGGATGCATTTCCTCGGCTACCGCCTCACGCCTCACGCCTCACGCCTCACGCGTTACACTTTCTCACATCGGTTCATTCTAGCCGAGTTAGGCACGTGCCTCGAAAGCCAGTAAAATCGGCTCCACACATCGAACCGGACGCAGCGGTAGTTAAAACCGAAACAGCATGTCCACCCTCACTCAATCGCGCGCGTGGCTGGCGCTGAAATCGCATCGCGAGACACTCGCGGGCGTGCGCATGACCGAGCTGTTCGCCGCCGATCCGCGGCGCTTCGAAAATTTTTCGCTGCATCAGAATGGCATCCTGCTCGACTATTCCAAGAATCGGGTTAACGCCGAGACGATGCAATTGCTGGTGGCGCTTGCGCGCGAGCGCGGCGTCGGCGACGAGATCAATCGTCTGTTCACCGGCGAGAAAGTCAATGTCAGCGAAAAGCGGCCTGCGTTGCATACCGCGTTGCGCAGCGGACAGACACTGATCGTGGATGGCACGGACCTGTTGCCGCAAATTCGGGCAAGTCTTGCGCGCATGCGCAAATTCACCAACGGCGTGCGCGCCGGCTCGATCACCGGTCGCAGCGGAAAAAAATTCACCGATGTTGTCAACATCGGCATCGGCGGCTCGCATCTGGGGCCCGCGCTGGCGACGCGCGCACTCGCTCCGTACGCGAGTGGCGGCCCGCGCGTGCATTACGTGTCGAACGTGGATGCCGCGGCAGTGCAGGGCACATTGGCACAGCTCGATCCGGCGACCACCCTGGTGATCATCGCCTCCAAGACTTTTACCACCATCGAAACGCTGACCAACGCGCATATCGTTCGCGACTGGCTGCGCCACGTGACCGGGGCCGCCACCGGCGAACAGCTGGTTGCGGTCACCGCCAACACGCAACGAGCGGTCGATTTCGGCGTTGCGGAGGACCGCGTGTTTCCGTTCTGGGACTGGGTCGGCGGGCGTTACTCGCTGTGGTCGGCGGTCGGGCTGCCGGTCGCCCTTGGTGTTGGCATGGACAACTTTGATGAGATCCTGCTGGGCGCGCGCGCAATGGACGCGCATTTTCGCGACGCGCCCTTTGAGCAGAGCATGCCCGTGACGCTCGCGCTGCTCGGCGTTTGGTACAACAACTTTTTCGGCGCCGCGTCGCACGCGATACTGCCGTACGACGAATCGCTAGCACTCCTGCCCGCTTACCTGCAACAACTCGACATGGAATCGAGCGGCAAGAGTGTCACGCGCGACGGTGCCGCGGTCGATTGCGATACGGGAATGATTATCTGGGGCGCGCCGGGCACCGATGCGCAGCATTCGTTTTTCCAGTTGCTGCACCAGGGCACACGGCTCGTTCCCGCCGATTTCATCGCGGCGTGCAAGCCGCATCACACGGCGCGCGGATCGCATGCGATATTACTGGCCAATTTTTTCGCGCAGACCGCGGCGCTGATGAACGGCGCGTCCAAGGACGGATTTCCCGGCAACCGGCCGAGCAATTCCATACTCGTGGACAAACTGACGCCGCACACGCTCGGCATGCTGCTCGCGCTGTACGAGCACAAAGTGTTTGTGCAAAATACGCTCTGGGGCGTCAACGCATTCGACCAGCCGGGTGTCGAACTCGGCA
>JAYVME010000121.1:0-5610 GCA_043759115.1 Betaproteobacteria bacterium
GTCGGCCAAGGCGCATGCCCACCTTGCCGATGTACTCGCGGCAACGGGCCACTTCGACGATGCGATTGCGGGCTATCGCGCAGCGGTGGCGGCAGCGCCGGATTTTGTGACTGCCTGGAGCACGCTCGCTGCGCTGCTCAAAGCACTCGCACGGTACGACGAGGCGGAAGAGTGCTGCCACGCCGGCTTGCGCGTCAACGCACATCACGCCGCGCTCAAACATACGCTCGCCACCGTCATGTTCGAACAGGGCCGCGTCGAGGAGGCCATCGCGACCCTGCGCGAGTCGCTGGCACTCCAACCTGGAAGCCCCGCCGCGCACAGCGAGCTCTTGCGCATGTTGAGCTATTCCGACCGGCAGGACCCGATTGAAATATTCCGCGAACACCGCGCATGGGCCGCAAACCACGCGCGCGCGCTGGAAGAAGCAGCACCCCCGCACCGCAACGAACCCGACCCCGCGCGCCGGCTGCGTGTCGGCTTCGTCTCACCGTACATCCACAAGCACGCGGTGACGTTTTTTCTGGAGTCGGTCATCGAGCATCACGATCGCGCGCAACTCGAAATGTTTTTGTACGCGGATGTCGCGCGGCCCGACGACTATTCGCAACGGTTGCAGGCGCATGGCGCGCACTGGCGCGGCACGCTGGATCTCGACCACGCCCAACTCGCGCAAAGAGTGCGCGACGATGCGATCGATATCCTCGTCGATTTGAGCGGACATACCGCCAACAACCGCCTGCTCGCTTTCGCGCGCAAGGCAGCACCCATCCAGGCCAACTGGCTCGGTTTTCCGAGCACCACCGGCATGCCCAGCATGGATTACCGCATCACCGACGCCTGGTGCGATCCGCCGGGCATGACCGAGCATCTGAATTCCGAACAACTCGTGCGCCTGCCCGGCATTTACATGGCGTGGCGGCCGCCCGACGGCACGCCCGCGGTCGCCCCCCTGCCCGCACTCGCCAATGGCTACGTCACTTTTGGCACGTTTCACAGCGCATTCAAGATCACGCCGACCATTGCCGCGTTGTGGGCGCGAATTCTGCAACGCGTGCCGAATTCACGGCTGCGCGTTCTGGCAATCAGCGGCATTGCCGCCGAACGGCGCGCGCGCGATCTATTCGCGGGTTGCAGCATGGATCCGGGTCGGCTGGATTTCCTGCCGCGGCTGCCGTTCGACGAATACCTGGCTGCGTTCGGCCACGCGGATATCGCGCTCGATACGTTTCCGTATCACGGTGCGACGACGACCTGCTTCTCGCTATGGATGGGGCTGCCGGTCGTCGTCCTCGCCGGATCCACGCACGCCTCGCGCGCCGACGTATCGATGTTGAACAATGTCGGCCTGCCGCAATGCGTGGCGAAAACCGGCGACGAATACGTCGCTATCGCGACGCGGCTCGCTGATGACCTGCCGCAACTTGCCGCGCTGCGCGCGAACCTGCGCGGCATGATGGCGCGCTCGCCCAATGCGGACGGCCGTGCGTGCGCGCGCAACCTCGAACGCGCATTTCGCGAAATGTGGGTTGCGTGGTGCGGAAAAACGGAAAGGCGCTAGATCGAATGCCTGGAACAATTCGTAACCGCCGATTAACGCCGAAGAAAATCCAAGATATACGGAACAACGAGATTTACGCTTTTGAACTTAGTTACTACGGCGCCAGAGCGTGCCCTTGGGCCCGTCTTCCAACACAATACCCGCGGCCAGCAGTTCTTTGCGTATGCGGTCGGCCTCGGCGTAATTTTTGGCCTTCTTCGCCGCGCCGCGCGCGTCGATCTCACTCTGGATACGTTCCGGCGTCCACTCATCGCTGCCTGGCGCGCCCTGCAGGAATTCAACCGGCTTGCGCTGCAGGAGGCCGAGCAGCGCCGCCAGCGATTTAAGCAACACAGCCGCATTGCGCGAGTTGCCGCGATTCACCTCCGCCGCCAGTTCGAACAGGATCGCCACCGCCTCCGGCGTGTTGAAGTCGTCATCCATCACGTCGCGGAAACGCGCCGCCACCGGATTGTTCCAATCGATTGCAGCGGCTTCGACGTCCTGTGTCTTTAGCGCCGTGTAAAGCCGCGTGAGCGCAGCCCGCGCGTCGTCGAGATGCTGGTCGGAATAATTGAGGCCGCTGCGGTAATGCGCGCGCAGGATGAAAAAGCGCACAACCTCGGCATCGTACTTGGCGAGTATCTCGCGAACCGTGAAAAAATTGCCGAGCGATTTCGACATCTTCTCGTTGTCGATGCGCACGAAACCGTTGTGCAGCCAGTAGTTGACGAAAGTATTCCCGTGCGCGCCCTCGGATTGCGCGATCTCGTTCTCATGGTGCGGGAACTGCAGGTCCTGGCCGCCGCCGTGGATGTCGAAATGTTGGCCGAGCAACGCGCTCGACATCGCCGAGCATTCGATGTGCCAGCCCGGGCGCCCCTCGCCCCATGGACTGGGCCACGCCGGCTCACCGGGCTTGGAATGCTTCCACAGCACGAAATCGAGCGGGTCGCGTTTGGCTTGTTGAATCTCGACGCGCTCGCCTGCGTTCAGGTCATCCAGAGATTTGCCCGAGAGCTTGCCGTAACCCGGGAAATCGCGCACCGAATAATTGACGTCGCGGTCGGATGCAACATAAGCGAGCTCCTTTTTCTCGAGCAGCGTGATGATTTCCTGCATTTGCGGGATGTATTCAGTCGCGCGCGGCTCGAAGTCTGGCTTGATGACGCCGAGCGCCCCGGCGTCTTCGTCCATTGCGGCAATGAAGCGCGCGGTCAGCGCCGCCATCGGCTCCTTGTTTTCGGCCGCGCGCTTGATGATTTTGTCGTCGATGTCCGTGATGTTGCGCACATGCGTCACCTTGAGACCCGAGGTGCGCAGCCAGCGCGTAATCATGTCGAACACCACCATCATGCGCGCGTGCCCGAGATGCAGGTAGTCGTAGACGGTGATGCCGCAGACGTAAATCCGCGCCTCGCCGGGCACTATCGGCCTGAATTCCTGTTTGTCGCGGGTCAGCGTGTTGTAGAGCTTGAGCATGGCGGGGGGGGTGGCTTCGTTGGTCCCGCAATCCGTGGCCTGCGGCGGGCGGGGTTTGCCGTCTGGATGGCGCGCGTGCCGGCCTTATTTCCGGCAAGGGCAAAACACGTGTTTGAATTGGCCGGGGTTCTTGGTAAAATCTGTTAGATTAGTTGACTAACACCCTGAAATTCCAAAAAGTATAGCACAATGACCTTTATGCCCGCGCTGACCTGGCTCCCCCGGATCGCCCTGCTTGTCGCCAGTGTGTTGCTGACCGCGCATGCCGGCGCGCAAAACGACGAATATGTCGAAGCGCAAAAACTATTCCGTTCCGGCCAGCAGGCGCAGGCGCTCGACCGCGTTGACAGTTTCCTCAAGGCCAATCCGAAGGACGCGCGCGGACGCTTTCTGAAAGGCTTGATCTTTACCGAGCAGGCAAAGACCGCCGACGCGATCAAACTCTTTACCGGTCTCACGGAGGATTATCCGGAACTCCCCGAGCCCTACAACAACCTCGCGGTGCTCTACGCCTCGCAAGGCCAGTACGACAAGGCGCGCACCGCGCTTGAAATGTCGATCCGCACCCACCCGAGCTATGCGACCGCGCATGAAAACCTCGGCGATATCTACGCCAAAATGGCGTCGCAGGCCTACGACAAAGCGCTGCAGCTCGACAAGAGCAACACGGCGGCGCAGACCAAACTCGAGATGATCAAGGAACTTTTTTCGGGCGGCACGCGCGCAACGCCCAAGCCCGCGGCGAGCAAAACCACGCCAACCGTCGTTGCGGCGGCGCCCAAACCGGCGCCGGTCGCACCGATTGCAACGCCGACACCGGTGGCCGCGACGGTAACGCCCGCAGCCAAACCCGTTGAACCGGCGAAACCCGCCGCCGCCGACCATGACGTGCTCAAGACGGTTAACGGGTGGGCCAAAGCGTGGTCGGACAACGACGTTCCGGGTTATCTCGGTTTCTATGCGGCGGATTTCCAGACGCCCGGCGGCGAACCGCGCGCCGACTGGGAAGCCGCGCGCAAAGCGCGCATCGCCAAGCCCAAGAAAATCGACGTCCGCGTCGAGTCGGCCAAAATAAAATTTACCGACAGCAATCGCGTAGCGGTCACGTTCCGCCAGAATTACCGTTCGGCGAACCTCAAGGTGGCAAGCACCAAAACGCTGGTGCTGGTCAGGACCGGCGAGCGCTGGCTGATCCAGCAGGAGCGCGTCGGCAGTTGATGCCCCTCCCGACAACGTGCTATGCGGGCGCCGTCAGCCCGTGGCAGCGACTAATCGTCGCCGCGGCGTTCACCATTGTCGCCTGCAATGCCGCGGCGATGGGCAGCCGGCAATCGGCACAAAAACCACCCGTCGTAGCAGGCGAGCAGCAGGTCGAACCCGAAGCGATGCTGGTCAAAACATTGATCGAGATCCGCAATAACCGGCTCGACCCCGCGCTCGCCGAGGTTGAGAAAGTCATTCAGAGCTACCCCAATTTCCGTCTCGCGCACCTGATCAAGGGCGATCTCCTGCTGGCGCGCTCGCGGCCGCTGCGCGAACTCGGCGAGGCGCCGAACGCGCCCCGCGACCGCATCGAAGATCTACGCGACGAAGCGCGCGTGCGCCTGGCGCGCGTCAATTTCGAGCGTCCCGCCGACCGCGTGCCGCGCTACCTGCTCCAGATGAACGTCGAGCAAAAGCACGTATTGATTGTCGATACGCGCCAATCGACGCTCTACGTGTTCGAGAACAACAACGGCGTGCCGCGCTATCTCGCCGACTATTACGTGAGCAGCGGCAAGAACGGCTCCGACAAAACCAGGCAAGGCGACAAAAAAACGCCACTCGGCGTCTATCTCGTGACGGACAACCTGCCGCGCGACAAGTTGGGCGCGCTCTACGGCGTCGGCGCTTTCCCGATCAGCTATCCGAACGAACTCGATCGGCGCGAAGGTCGCAACGGCAACGGCATCTGGCTGCACGGCGTGCCGCTCGACACCTACAGCCGTCCGCCGCGGGCAAGCGACGGTTGCGTGGTACTTACGAACCAGGATCTCGAGACGCTCGGCAAGAATCTGCGCATCGGCGTAACACCGGTCATCATCACCGACGGTATTGACTGGATCAAACCGGAGACGCTTGACGGGGTGCGCAAGGATCTGATGACGAGCGTAGAAAACTGGCGGCGCGACTGGGAAAGCCTCGATACCGAGACTTATCTCAGGCATTACGCACCGGGATTTTCGACCGGCGCGCAGAACCTTGCGGCGTGGTCGCGGCAGAAGCGCCAGGTCAACGCAGCCAAGACCTACATCAAGGTCAAAGTCGACCGCGTCAGCGCTTTCCTGTATCCCGGCCGCGACGATCTGGCGGTGGTCAGCTTCGATCAGGACTACGCGAGCAGCAATCTCGCCAACCAGATGAAGAAACGCCAGTACTGGATACACGACAAAGGCGGCTGGCGGATACTTTACGAAGGCGGGGCCTGAAAGGCAGGATTGAGGATCGAGCAAAAGCCTTTCTCTCAATCCTCATTCCTCAATTCTGCTTTCAGGCCGCTGCCACTTAATTTTTTTCCTTTCTTTTAACGGGTTTACCCACATGAAAAT